>CALXHD010000001.1 GCA_944388015.1 uncultured Clostridia bacterium
ATACTTGCTATATATTTATTACTTGCAAAACAACTTTTAGTTTCTTCACTTAAATACAAAATCATAGATAGTATTATTTTTTCTTTATCTGATATGTTTAATAAAACTTCTACTGGTATCCATAGACCTTTTAATTTTTGCATTTTCATATCCTCCTTTCGCTTAGTTTAATTAACATTAATTTTGATTAAGTATAAAAAATAAGCCTTAAGATTTACTCTTAAAGCTTTAAGTTTTTATATATTATTAATTTGCATTTAAATATCGATTTGTAATTTTTCTTATATTATAATTATTGTTTTCTAATAGTTTTTCTTTAATATCTTTAATATCATTTTCCTCAACATTTTGATATAATACTATCTTTATTATTTCTCTTGCTTCTTCAAATATACATTTATTTGCATTATCTTTCATTAATTCAATCATTTTAATATAATACTTAGTTTTTAATAATATTTTCATTATTGAATATGATTTACATTTTATGTCTATATCAAATTCTTTATTGTAGGAATATATGAATGTATAATATAATTGATTTTCTATCTCTGTTTCTTCTAAGTTGATTTTTTCATTTATATAATCAAAACACTTTAATACTTCTAAAATATTATCTTCATTATCAAAAATAGCTTCACAAAAATTGTCTATCAATTCTTCTTGGGATATCATTTTTAAGAGAAATTCTAACATCATTTTATTAGTATTTAAGTCTTTTATTGTGCAATTTCTAAACTCATCATCACACATTGATTCAAAGTCTATTTTATTTATTATATTCAATAAAATATCTCTATATTTTTTAGTATCATTTCCCATTATTAAATTAGATAATATTTTTATGTGTCTTATTTTTTCATATATTGTTTGATTCTTTGATGCTAAAATTCTTGTAGCAAGTGGAATATATCGGCTTAATATTAATTTTTCCAAATCTTCAGAATAGTTTTCATTTGAAAAAGAATCTCTTCCTATCATATATTCATTTGCATATCCTGTTAATAGACTAGGATTGCTTTCTCTTTGATTAGTTCTTTCTTCCATAATATCTATTATTTTTTCTACAGTAACATAATTATCTTTATCTTCAACTATATTATCTATTATTATATTATATCTGTTTTCATATATAACTTCATCAAATTTATTATTTTTTGTTATTTTTTTATAATTTGCTATTGCATCTATTATATTTAAATTATGTTTTTTTCTTTCTATTATCATTCTTTCTAATAGCTTTTCAAATATTTCTAGTTCATTTTCACTTAATTGCTCTATTTCCAATAAATTCATAATTTCAGAAATTTCAATGTAAAATCTTGAATATTGATTTTCAAAATAACTTAAAAAAATTTGTAATAATCTTTCTTTATTATTTAACCTTGATATATTATGTTTCAATGCTTTTAAAATATCGTGAACATTATTAATATTAATTTTTTCGTTTATCTCTATTTTAGATAACATTATATTTTCCAGTTTTAGATATTCATCATCTGATAAATATTTTCCAAATATTTTATATATAAAGCAATTATAATTATCTATATAAAACTTAATAACAGTGTTTCTTTGATTTAGTAAGTTATTAACAAATTCATTACTGTATATTTTAGAAGTCCTACATCTTAATGAATTAAATAGTTGCTCAAATTTCTTTGTATTATTGCTTAGAAGCAACATCTTTAAAGAGGATAAATATAATTCTTCATCTTCTAATGCATCTGCATAGAGATATAATATATCAGATAAAAGTTCTCTACTAAGTTTAAGATGCGTTATAGAGCCATAAAAAATAGTAACATATATTAGTTTTTGAATTTCATTACATATATTCCTTAATCCATTTGAATATATAATAGTGTATTTACTCTTGTATTTATATCTAAAAGAATTTTTATGAGCTTCTTCATATATATTGGTTTTTATTCTATCATATATTGGATTTGCTAATATATGCTTATTTTTATTGATTTCTTCTTGGAATTCATCTTTTATTTTATATTTGTTATTTTGATTGTTGTATTGTATATTTATATTCCTACCATCAATTAATATATCATCCTTAAAATATGATTCTATTTTATCTCCATTTTTTATTTTTATTAGTAACTTTTCATACAACTCTACACTACTTTCAATATTCCCTTTAAAGTATTCAAACATAGCTGTCCATCTTTCTTTAATAATGTCATCTTCATCCATATCGAATTCTCTTTTTAGTTCATTTTGAAATTGCTCTAGTAATTGAATTGGAAAATCTCCCTTTCCTATTACCCAATCTATAATAGCCTTTCCAAACTTTAATGAGATACTTTTAAAATTATAGTCATCATTTTTATAACTCCAAAATAAATTTGAAAATAAGTACCCTTCTAATTCCTCAAACTTATTTACATATTTATAATAAAATTCTGAATATTTGTTCTTAGTTGTTACTTCTGGATTTAAAATGTTATATATTTGAAATACATTATACTCTGTATTATCACCATTTATCATTTTTCCATTTGGTCCATCTATTTCATTATTTTTTAAAACTTTTTCTATTATTTCTTTATTCCCTGTTTTTATATTCATAATTATCTCCATTTACCATTTTAGAATTATCTCCAGTCATTTTATTTGATTTTAATTCTTTATTATATTTATATGAATTATAAGTAATTCCTCCTAAAAATGCTCCTATGAATGATGTTATTATAGGAATTATTATATCTGTAATAATTTCTTTCATATTATTTTCCTCCATATATTAATTTTTTACTTTATTTTTACATTATTATATGATAATTTTTTAATATGTCAAATTTTTTCTATAATACTTCCCTAATCCACTCATTTATTTTATGCTTGTCCGATGTATCAATCAAATATCGCAATCCCCTGGATATGAAAATGTTGCTTCTTTATATCTGCCAATTATTGCTCCAACTATTATCACAGATGACCTCATTTGATGCATTAATATATCAGGTATTTCATATTTATCTATATTGCTTGTATCTATAATTACTTTGTTTTTCTTTTTTTGTACATTTCCACCCAAGATTTTAATTATTTCATACATTTTTTGTGTATCTTGTATATTAGGTACATTATATAATGTAGTTATTCCCTTATTTAAAATAGTTCCTGCAATTATTGGTAATGCTGAATTTTTAGAACCTGATATTGTTACTGTTCCTTCTAATCTATTTCCCCCTTTTATTATGTAGCTTGACATTTCTTCCCCTCCTTTTTACGTTATTATATTATATTTTATGTCTTCTTTACGTAAAAAGTGTATTATCAGTTTTTGCAATATAAATAACATCCTTCATCATGTGAATAAATTACTCCTATTGCCTGTAAAAAAGAATATATTATGGTTGAACCTACAAATTTCATACCTCTTTTTTGTAAATCTTTTGATATATTATCTGATAAATTTGATGTAGTTTTCCCATTTTCATATATCACTTCATTATTAGTAAAAGTTTCTAAATATTTACTAAATGTCCCATATTGCTCTTGTATATCTTTAAAAATTTTTGAATTATTAATAGTTGCATTTATTTTTAACCTATTTCTTATAATACCCTTATTCTGTAATAATTCTTGTATTTTTTCATCACTATAATTTATAATTTTATCTATATTAAAATTATCAAATGCTTGTCTAAAACTTTCTCTTTTATTTAACACACATTCCCAAGAAAGCCCTGCTTGGAAAGACTCTAATATTAACATTTCAAACAAATATTTATCATCTAAATTAAGTCTTCCCCATTCTTCATCATGATATTTTACATATAGCTCATTTTTCAAATTACACCATTTACATCTTTGCATAAATACCTCCACATTTTTCATGAGTTAATAATGCAATCTTATTTTTTATTCCTCCACTATATCCAGTTAAGCTTCCATTTGTTCCTATGACCCTATGGCATGGAATAATAATACAAATTGGATTCCAACCAACTGCTCCTCCTACAGCTTGAGATGACATTTTTTCTATACCTCTATTTTTAGCAATTATTTTAGAAATATCTTTATATGTTATAGTTTTTCCATATGGTATTTTATTCATTATATCAACCACTTCTTTTCTAAATACTGTTAAATTTTCTAATTTATATTTTGGTATAAAATCAGGAACTTTACCGCTAAAATAAATGTCTAACCATTTGCTTGTTTCTTTAAATATTGGCAAATCTTTTTCTTCACATTCTATTTTATGTTTTAAAGCATCTCTAGAACCTTCAAACCATAAGCCAGTTAAATCTTTTCCATTACTATTCATTAATATATTTGAAAATCCATTAGGAGTTTTATATCTATATTTATAAACCATATTAAACATCTCCTTTTATATCCCAATGCCAAGTTCCTTTATTTTCAGGTAATAGTTTAAATTCTAGTCTTTCTTTAGTAATTGGATGTTCAAAGCTCAAATAATACGCCCATAATGCAATTTGTTTACCCTTTCCTCTCTTTCCGTATTTTTGATCACCAAATATACTATGTCCAAAATTTGACAATTGAACTCTTATTTGATGATGTCTACCAGTATACAAATTTATTTTTACTAAACTCAAGTTTTTATCAGGCTTATAGGCAATAACCTGATAATCTAATTTAGCATATTTTGCATTTTTTTTATCTTTATTAACAACTTTACTAATATTATTTCTTTCATCTTTATACAAATAATCTTCTAATGTCCCGCTTCTTATTTTCAAACTTGCCATCAACAACTGCTAAATACATTTTTTTCATAGTCTTTTCTCTTACTTGATTACTAAGCCTTGACGCAGATTTTGATGTTTTAGCAAATACCATAACACCACCAACAGGTCTATCTAACCTATGTACCAACCCCACATACACATTTCCAGGCTTATTATATTTTTCCTTTATATATTGTTTAACAATTGAAAGCATATCTATATTTCCTGTTTTATCAGATTGTGAAGCAATATTTACAATCTTTTGTACAACTAATATATGATTATCCTCAAATAAAACATTTAACTTTTCCATAAAAACCCGCCATTTCTAATACTAATTATTTTGATACCACCTTCCATAAATACCACAAGGCAATATTAACTTTGAATTTTCCATAGGAAGTCCTATCTCTCCTGATTCAATTTTACCATCATATTTTTTTGAAACTGTTAAATTTAATATATCTTCTAAGACCTTACTAGAAATACCTGTAGTATATGAATTAATCAAGAAAAACAATGGTTTATTAGAAAGTATATTTGTACACAATTTAACTAAATCATATATATTCTCTTCAAATTGCCATACTTCCCCTTTTGCTCCTCTACCATATGATGGAGGATCCATAATTATTGCATCATATTTATTTCCACGTCTTATTTCCCTATTTACAAATTTTACAACATCATCAACTATATATCTAACTGACTTTTTTTCTAATCCTGATGAAACAACATTTTCCTTAGCCCAATTTGTCATCCCCTTAGAACTATCTACATGACAAACAGAAGCACCTGCAGAAAGACAAGCAACTGTTGCACCTCCTGTATATGCAAATAAATTTAATACCTTAATATCTCTTTTGCTATTTTTAATTTTTTCAATCATCCAATCCCAATTAACAGCCTGTTCAGGAAATAGCCCTGTATGCTTAAATCCCATTGGTTTTATATTAAAGACCAAATTTTTATACTTTATTTGCCATTGCTTAGGCATTTTTTTATTAAATTCCCATGAACCTCCACCTGTCTTACTTCTATGATATGTTGCATTTATTTGATTCCATTTTTTTGGAAATGTTTTTTCTTTCCAAATTATTTGAGGATCAGGTCTACTTAAAATAACATCTCCCCATTTTTCAAGTTTTTGACCATCTGCCATATCTATTATTTTATAATCTTTCCAATCATTTGCTATTTTCACAATTATACACCTCTTTTATGATAAATATGTTTAAGCCTATTTATTTTAATATATTTATACAAATATATTAACAAAAATTTCAAGTTTTTTCAATAGGCTTTACAAGTTATTAAACCTATATTATAATGTACATATTAGTATATAAGGAGACTAAAATGTTTAATATAGAAGAAGAATTAAAAAAATTGCCAAATAAACCTGGTGTATATATTATGAAAAACAAAAATGATGAAATAATCTATGTTGGAAAAGCTATCTCACTAAAAAAAAGAGTTAGACAATATTTTAGGAAAAATAATAAAACAAAAAGAATTGAAAACATGGTTAGTTTAATAGATCATTTTGAATATATTGTAGTAGATAATGAAGCAGAAGCTCTAATATTAGAGTGTAACCTAATTAAAAAAAACAGACCCAAATTCAATGTTTTATTAAAAGATGATAAAACATATCCATATATAAAAATTGATGTTAAATCAGATTATCCAACAATAATATATACAAGAAGAATCACAAATGATGGCTCAAAATATTTTGGACCATATGCAAACCCAGGTTCTGCAAAAGAAATGATTGACTTTATAAAACAAAAATATAAAATAAGACAATGTAGACACTTAAAACCACGAACTAGACCTTGTTTAAATTATCATATTAAAAGATGTTTAGCACCTTGTATGGGCTATGTTTCAAAAGAGGAATATAGAAAACAAATAGATGAGATTATTGACCTTCTAGATGGAAAAACAGATAAAATCTTACATGAACTACAAAGTCAAATGGAAATAGCATCAAAAAATTTAGAATTTGAAAAAGCTGCCGAATTACGTGATAGGAAACAAGCAATTGAAAGAGTATCTGAAAAACAAAAAGTTTCTAATATTACTGAAAATAATATTGATGTAATTGGTTTATATAAATCTGAATTAGATGTATGTATAGAAATATTTTTTGTACGTGGAAGCAAAATGATTGGTAGAGAACATTATTTTTTTCCTGAACTCCGTGATATGGAAAATGGTGAAATTCTATCAGGATTTATAAAACAATATTACCTTGATAATCCAAATATTCCAAACAAGATAATGCTAAGAGAAGAATTAGAAGATAAAAATTTAATTGAAGAATGGCTTTCACACTTATTAGGAAAAAAAGTAGAACTTAAAAGTCCAAAAAAAGGAGAAAAATTAAGATTTGTTGAAATGGCAGAAAACAACGCCAAAGTTACATTAGAAAATAAAGAAAAAGATAAAAGCGAAATTCTATTAGAACTAAAAAATGTTTTAAACCTGGATAAATTACCAAGAAAAATAGAAACATATGATATTTCCAATATTTCAGGTACAAATATGGTTGCAGCCATGTGTGTTATGCAAGATGGGAATATAAAGAAAAATTTATCAAGAAGGTTTAAAATTAAAACCGTTTTTGGACAAGATGACCCTCGTTGTATGGAAGAAGTTATTACTAGACGTTTAAAACATTCTATTGATAACCCAAAAGGTGGTTTTGGTACATTACCTGATGTAATTTTTGCTGATGGAGGTATCACACAAATTCGTGCTACAAAAAAGGCTATAGCTAAATATAATTTAAATATTCCTGTATTTGGAATGGTTAAAAATGATAAACATCAAACTAGAGCTTTAATGGATGAAAATAGAAATGAACTTAATATATCAGAAAATTTAAAAAATTTAATTACTAGATTCCAAGATACTGTACATGATACAGCTATTACATATCATAGAAAAGTAAGAGAACAAACAATTACAAAATCTGAACTTGATGCTATTCCTGGAATTGGAGAAGTTAAGAAAAAAGCTCTATTAAAACATTTTGGTAGTGTAGCAAAAATTAAAAATGCATCTAGAGAAGAACTTTTAAAAGTAAATGGAATAAATGATAAAATTATAAATCAAATGTGGAATTTTTGGAATAATAAATAATTCATTGCATATAATATATCAAACACTTTTAAAGGGGGATTTTGCAATGGATTATGCAAATAATAATATTTTAAAATTAAATTACAGCACAAGCTTTCAAGAAAAGAAATCTAATAGGACAAGCATGTTTAAAAAACATAAATTCCTTAGTATAGCATTAAGTTTATTTATTATATTTTCTTGTATTAACTTTTTTTTAATTTATTATTTTATGAGTATTTTACAAAATTTATAAGAAACCTAACCTTGTTGTATACGAATAGTCTAAATAAAAGCCGATTTTTCCCATTCAACAAAAAAAGCTAAAATTAATACCAATTTTAACTTTTCTTTGTTAGTTTTCTGTTAAATTGTTCGTGTAATTATTAATGTTATAGGAAAATCAAAGACTTTCCTATAACATCATCTATTCAACTGTAACAGATTTTGCCAAATTTCTTGGTTTATCTACATCTAATCCTTTTTCTTTTGAAATATAATATGCTAAAAGTTGTAAAGGTATTATTGATAATATTGGAGATAAAAATGTATTTACTTTTGGTATTACTATTACATCATCAAACATAGAATAATTAACATTTTGATTTGTTATAATTAAAGTTCTTGCACCTCTTGTTATAACTTCTTGAATATTATTCACTGTTTTATCAACTAATAATTTATCTGTTAAAATTCCAATTACCGTAATACCACTTTCAATAAGAGCAATTGGTCCATGCTTTAACTCTCCTGCTGGATAACTCTCTGAATGAATATATGAAATTTCTTTCAATTTAAGTGAGCCTTCTTTTGCAACTGTTTCGTCTATTCCTCTACCTAAGAAAAATACATCTTTTTCTTGATATATTTTTTTTGCAAATTGTTTTATTCTCTCTGCACAATTAAATGTTTCTCCAATTTTTTTAGGTAACTCAAGTATTTCCTTTTTTAAATTTCTAATTTCTTCTTTATTACTCTTATCTAATATTTCTGCAAAATATATGGCTAACATGTTTACTATTATTACTTGTGATGTATATGCTTTCGTTGATGCCACAGCTATCTCAGGTCCTGCATGTGTATAAATAGAATAATCAGCTTCTCTTGTAATAGAACTACCAATAACATTTGAAATAGCTATTGTTTTGCTTCCACTTTTTTTTGCTAATTTTAAAGCTGCTATAGTATCTGCTGTTTCTCCTGATTGTGATATAAATATAGATAAAGTTTTATTGTTTATAATTGGATCTCTATACCTAAATTCTGAAGCAATATCAACCTCAGTAGGTATTCTGCACAATTTTTCAATAACATTTTTCCCAGCTAAACCAGCATGCATTGCTGTACCACAAGCAACAATATAAATTTTATCTATATTTTCTAATTCTTTTTTAGTTAAAGACAACTCTTCAAATTCACATTTATCATCAATAGAAATTCTTGAACCTATTGTTTCTCTTATTGCAGTTGGCTGTTCATATATCTCTTTTAGCATAAAATCTTCATACCCATTTTTTTCACTTGATACAGCCTCCCATTCAATATTACTCGTTTTTTTATCTATTTGATTTAAATTTGTATCATAAAATTTTATATCATCATTTTTTAATACTGCAAACTCCAGATCATTTAAAAAATAAAAATCACGTGTATATGACAAAATTGCCGGAATATCTGATGAAATGTATTTTTCATCCTTACATGTACCTATAACTAATGGACTATCTTTTCTTACAACTATCAAATATTCTGGAAAATCTTTTGAGATAATCTCAAGTGCATAACTTCCCTTAATATCTAAACATGCATTTCTTACAACCTTTAAAAATGTTTGTATTGTGTGTATATTATTAATAGCAAGTTCTTTTTTATAATAATAATGAATCAAATTTGGTATAACCTCTGTATCTGTTTCTGAATAAAATTTATACCCATTATCCTCTAGCAATTTACGTAAGTCATAATAATTTTCAATAATTCCATTATGTACAACACTAAATGTATTAGTGTTATCTCCATGTGGATGTGCATTTTCTTTGCTTGGTTTACCATGTGTAGCCCATCTAGTATGTGCAATTCCTATTGTCCCTTCTAAAATCTCTATCTCTTTTTTGTTTTCTAATTCCTTTACTCTACCTTTATCTTTTACTATTTTAATACCATCTTTTTCTATTGTTGAAATTCCAGCTGAATCATAACCTCTATATTCTAATCTTGTCAATCCTGCAAGTAGTATAGGACAAGCTTTTTTTGTTCCTATATATCCAACTATTCCACACATTTTATATTGCTCCTTTCTTTAAAGAATTTATTATATTATACAACAAAGCATAAAAAATGTGAAATGTTTTTTGATATTTTTTTATCTATTAGGAAAATCAATATATTACAGCCACAACTTAATTAAAAACAAAGCCACTGCACCTGGAATTCCTAACAGTCCGATAATGATACTAGTAAAAAAGTTAAGACCGATATGGAAATTAAAATTAGCACCTATTATATTAATTAAAAAAATAACCACTCCACCTAAAATAGAATTAAACACTAATTTCAATATTTTTTTTATTGGTACAATAAATATCCTTCCAAAAATAAACAAAAAACAAATACAAGCTAGATATGCAATAATATTTATCTCCATATGTATTCCTCCTGTTGTATCTTATGCAACAAGAGGACAAATAATGATTTTAATAATTAATTACATCTTCATCATATTCTCCTAAAACATATTCTCGATCTTTTATAAAATCAACATTTAATCCTTTTATTTTTGCCATTTTTATTAGATAATCCAATTTTGCCTGATTTGCCTTAATTTGATAAATATAATAATCAATTAAATCTGAATCAGCAAACTCGTAATTTTTATTTGCAAAGTCTAAATCCTGCCTGGTTTTTATTATATTTTTTATTAATTCTGTTTCTTTATCTAATTCTGTTCTCTCAACAATTAGATAATCTCTTTTATAAAATTCCTGCATATACCCCTCCTACATAAATTATTTTATAACTATTTTATGTACAAGCTTTGAAAATTATTCCAAATAAAGTTGAATTCTTTAAGAAGTTCTAATTAGAACTCCAAATTTATTCAATATAATAAATAATTTTAACTTTTCTCTTTGACTTTTCGTTAATTTGTTCTGCGCCAAATTTATGTAATAAATTTGTGTGCAATATGTTTTATCTATTAGAAAAGTCAGCATGACTTTCATAATAGATAAAAAAATAGCAAAAACACTTGATTTTTTAGTAATTTTATAAGATAATATATATGGATATTTTATAATTTAGAAAGGATATAATAATGAAATTTATAGACAAATTTTTGAAAAAATTAAATACTAACAGAAATAATTTTGCAACATATATTTTAACACTTATAACATTATATATTGTTGTAGATAGACTTGTTGAAATATTATTAATTATATTCACAGGTGTTTCTTATTCATATTGGGGACCTATTAAATATTGTTTAGCAATGGCTTGTCCTATGCTTGCATATGCATTTTCAGTCCCTTCAGAATATTCAACATCAAAAGCACAAAAAGTAAAAATATTTTATACCTATATAATCCTCTTAACTGTAATAGTAGCATCTATGTTTACACAATGGCTAAATAAAGGGATTTGGCTTTTCTTAATATCTGTTCCAGATTATGAAGACTTAGTTACAAATTTCTCAGAATTATTTAGACCTGCATTAACATCAATATCTTTATTTATCCCTATAGCTATTGGGTATAAAATTTTTAATTTTCTATATTTTGGTGTAAATGATTCAACAGATCAAACACGTTCTATTTGGGATTATGCAGGTATTGATTTATCAGACAAGAAAAAGGATACTGGTCCATATACTTGCGAGTTATTTATGTTTAATGACTCTGAAACTGGTAAAAGTGCTGTATTACCTGAAGTTTCAAGATTTCAGTCAACTTTTGTATGCGGTGGTTCAGGTAGTGGAAAAACAGCTTTAGTTTATGAACCATTTATAGCAAGAGATTTAGAAAAGAAATTCTTCTTCAGCCAAGTTGCAAAAGAAATGGGATATACTGCATTAAAAACTAATATTGCAGTACTTAATAAACCATATGATAATGAATATTTAAATAAAAATTTTAATTTAAATATGTTATTACCTGCATATGGAAAAGATACAATTTACAAAGCATATATGAAAAAAATGCTTATAGCAGATTCTCCTGAATACATTTATAGAAATTGTGGAATTACGGTGATGTCACCTGATAAAGAAATTTCAACACATATGGCAGATGTTGCTAAAAACTTTGGCTTTACATACAACATAGTAGATCCATCTGATCCAAATTCTATTGGTATAAATCCATTTGTGTATGATTCTCCTTCTAAAATCGCAATTACTATATCATCTGCTTTAAAAGCTATGTATGAAGATACACATGAAGACTTAACAGAAGTTTATAGAGAAGACTTTACTAGACAAGCAATTGAAAATTTAGCAATTATTTTAAAAGAAATGTATCCTAGAATGCATGAAGGTTTATTACCTAATTTAGATGATATGTTAAAAATGTTTGTAAATTTTGATTTAATAGAAAAAATGTGTGAAATAATGGCACATGACGAAAATTTAAAAGAAAAATACTCAACACCTTTAGCATATTTTAAAAAGAACTTTTATAAAAACTCTCCTGGTAGAGAGACAACAGAAAAAGGCATTTCTGAAGCTATATCTCTATTAGATAATTTATTAAGATTAGATGGTGTAAAATCAATCCTTTGTAATAGATATAATAACATAAATTTTGATGATGTATTAGCAAATGGGGAAATAACTTTTGTATGTACAAGACGTGGGGATTTAGGAGCAAATAGTCATAAGGCTTTTGGATTATTTTTCTTAATGTCAATGCAAAATGCAGTATTAAGACGTCCTGGTTCTGAAAAAACTAGAATTCCACATTTCCTATATATAGATGAATTTCCTGACTTTATAGGAAAATATACAGAACCAATATTTACAATGTATCGTAAATATAAAGTAGGAACAACAATATCAGCACAAAACTTAGATCAATTAACACCTGCACATTCTAAAGGTTCTTACAGACAAACAATCTTAGCTAATTGTGTAAATAAAATATTTACAGGAAATGCAACTGTAGAAGATTTAAATTGGTGGGAAATTGAACTTGGTGTACACAGAGAATGGAAATTTGGAAATACTATTGATTTTAATAAGATGGAATATGACTCTAAACATGGAAATGTTGAATGGAAATGGACAACTAACTTTAAAGTTGGAAAAATGCAAAACTTTGGTCAAAAAGATTGTGCATTTAAAATTAGAACAGCAAATGGAAAACCACTTATAGGACAGGGCAAAATGAATTTCTTAGATTCTAAATATAAAGAACCACAAAAAATCAAAAAATTTGATTTTGGAAAATATTCTGATAGTGTAACAACTTCAACTGAAGATCATGAAAACGGTATTAGAAAGCCAAAATTTAATCCTAGGAAGCTTGATTTTCTAGATGAAAACAATGAATTTAATCCAATACAAACAGATAATACAGATTCTAAATATCTATTTGATAATGAAGATGCAATTGTTGTGAATTTAAAAAAGAATAGTTCAAATGACTAACAAATTAACGGAAAGCCATAGAAGAAAGTTAAAGTTATTGTAATTTTTAAGGCTTTCCGATTTGTTCTCTATTAGGTAAGTCATACTGACTTTTCTAATAGAGAAAACACATTATATTTTTATTCCAATAAACTCTAATATAATCCCAGCTATAACTCCTATACTATATAAAATACCAACAATTTTAAAATTTTCTTTTAATCCTTTATTAATTTTAAACAATACTGCTAATCCAACTCCTGCACCTGTTAATAGTCCTGCTATTAAACTTGATACAGATATAACATTTTCTAAATACATGTTTGTTAAAATAACTGATGCAGCACAATTTGGTATTAGACCTATTAATCCTGCAATTATTGGACCTATAATTGGCTTATTTAATAATATATTTGCAATATTTTCTTCTCCAATAACATATACTAATATATTTATCACAAAAGTTACTAATATAATAAAAAGAAATATATTAACTGTGTGTTTTATTGCTGATTTAAATATTCCTGATTCATCACAATGACAATGTTCTTCTTCACAAATATGTGTTATACCATCATCTTCTTTATCCTCATTATTTCCCTTCCTATTTTTTACAAATCTATAAATAAAATCTACAAGAAAACCTCCTATTATTCCAATAATTAATTTAAGTCCTAATATTTTTATTATAACACTTATTGGCGTACCCTCTGAAATAAAAATAGGTATCATTTCATCTGATGTTGCCAAATATACTGATATTAATGTACCTAATGTAATTACTCTCCCTGCATATAAGTTAGTTGCAGATACAGAAAATCCACACTGTGGAAATATACCTAAAGCTGAACCTATAATTGGTCCAAATTTACCCGATTTTTTTATAATTTTTTTGGATTTTTCTCCCATTTTATGTTCTATGTATTCCATAATAAGATATGTAATAAATAAAAAAGGTAGTAATTTTATACTATCTATTAAAGTATCTTCTATAATTTCAAACATAATAAAATCTCCTTTACGTATATTATATAATAACATAAAAGAGATAAATTTGCAAGAATTTTATCTACATCGCCTATATGTTCCACAAAATCGACCTGTTCTACTATTATTTGGTATCACATTTGCCGATACTGCAATCGTATTATTATCTACTTGATTACATGTACAGATAGTACCATTTCTACCAATATTAAAACTTCCATTTAATGTTGCAATATTTTGATCTCCAATATTTGAATTACCTGCATCATCACAAATATCAGAATTACATTCTCTTCTACATGTATTATTACAACTACATGTCATATTGCAAGAATTTACATTTCTTGTATTATAATCAACATATGAAATAAATTTACACAATATCATAACAATATATGCCGTAATAAAAGATATAAATGTATATACTATAGTTGCAATTAAGAAATTTAAATTATCAACTACAAATGTAATTACTAGAAATATTGCAAATATAATGCTTGCAACGAAAATCGGACATTTAAATATTTTTTGCAAAATAGTAGAAAATATAATAACAGCTATAGGTAATGCAAAAAAGATAAGCAAAATATTCATAATTACCATCAATCCTTTTTACCTTTTTTGTATATATTATGTTAGCTGTATACAAAATGTGAAAAAATTAATCATATTCTACTTTAACCAAATATAATCCCTGTGGTGGCAAAGTTTTTCCTGCATTTTCACGTTTTCCTAAATTTATAATTTCTAAAATTCTACTAGGCTCTATCTTACCTAGACCAACATCTACAAGTGTACCAGCTATTATACGAACCATATTATATAAAAAGCCATTACCTGTTAATTCAATAAATATTCTATCATCTTTTCTATAAACATCAGCAGCATAAATTGTTCTCACACTACTTTTACTACTAGTACCACTTGCTTTAAATGCTTTAAAATCGTGTTCACCAATAAAGTACTTTACTGCTTCACACATTTTTTTCTCATCTAATGGCATAGATATATTTGTTTCTAAATTTCGATAAATTGCCGTACCTTGACTCGAATTATTTATAATATATCTATATGTCTTTCGTTTACAAGATAATCTACTATGAAATCTTTCATCTACTTCTTCTGCCTTTATAATACGAATACTCTTCTTCAAATTTGTATTTATCGCTATTGCAAACTTCTCTATTGGTATTGTAGAATTTGTTTTAAAATTTGCAACTTGCCCTAATGCATGTACTCCTGCATCTGTTCTTCCAGAGCCATTTAATTCGGCTATCTCCCCTGTAACTTGGGAAATAGCCTGTTCAATATTACCTTGTATATTCAATTTATTTGGCTGTTTTTGCCAACCATTAAATTCTTTTCCATCATATTCAATAGTTAATTTTATGTTTCGCATATTATACCTTTTACTTTTCTTCCTTTTTTTTCTGATTTTCTAACTTTTCTTTTCTTATCTTTTCTTTAAGTCTAGCAATTGTTTTATTTGTTTTTCTCTGATTACTTGCAAATCTTTTAGTTACAATATTACTAATTAAAATCTTTTTTAATACATCTTCTCTAACATCCATAATTAATGTTCCATCTTTTGCAACAGATATTTTTCCAGTTTCTTCTGATACAACAACAGCTATACTATCAGACTCTTTTGATATTCCAATTGCTGCTCTATGTCTTGTTCCCAATTCTTTTGCTATATCAGTATCATCTGCTAATGGTAATACACATGCTGCAGCTGATATTTTATTATTACTAATTACAACAGCACCATCATGTAAAGGAGTTTTTGGCACAAATATATTTACCAATAATTGTGGTGAAACCTCTGCATCCATAGGTACTCCTGTTGCAATAATATCCTGTATATTAATATCTCTTTCAATTACAATTAGAGCACCTGTTTTTGTTTTTGACAATTCTTCTGCAGCAATTACGACTTTATATATATCTTCTTTTGTTTTTGTTGCAATATCTTTATCTATTCCAAAAAATCTTGTAAACTTATTTGTTCCTAATTGTTCTAGTGCTCTTCTGAGTTCAGGTTGAAATATTACAAGAATTGCAATTAATCCAATATTTATAATAGCTGTTAAGATTGCATTTAATATCCTTAAATTTAGAAAACTACTTACCCATGTTGCAACAAATATAAGTGCAATCCCTTTAATTAACTGCCATGCTCTAGAGCCTTTTACAATTCTAAAAAAACCATATAATAAAAATACAACTAGTGCTATATCTATTATTAGTGTTATTAATTCAAATGGATTTGTTTTTAAACTATTTATATATCCCAAAATATTTTCTGTATAAAAATTTTCTAATGTTGTTGTTCCAGTAGGTGTAATAGTTCCTACAGTACCTACATTTCCAATATTACTCATGTTTTTATATTCCTTATTACATATTTAGGTTTATTGGTTACCTATTACCATATTATATTAGTGCAAAAATTAATGTGGCACATGTTCCTCCAACCATTAATAATGCTAAAATTCCAGCCATTATCTTAACAAAAACTGTGCCTTTATTGTATTCTCTTCTTTTCTTTTTTTCTTCTTTATTTTTTTTGTTCATTTTTTGCATTCCTTTCTCAAAATATATAATATTTTGTTACAAATTACAGCTATTTTATATAGCTATAAATTATAACAATATTTTAATTAATTATTAATTTTTCCCTTTATTCTTTTATATTATAACACTTGAATTATAAAAATTCAATAGGGAATTTTTGCTTAAAACATCATTTGAATAAATAGTTGCAAGATTTTCTCCTGCTTTTATATGATCTCCCACCTCTTTATAAAATTCTATTCCTACAGCAGAATCAATTTTATCTTCTTTTTTTATTCTTCCTGCTCCTAATTCACATACAAATTTTGCAATCACATCAGCTTTTAACTCTTTAATTATTCCATCTTTATCACTTATAATATTATATACAAATTTAGTTTTTTCAAATTTTTCTAAATTTTCTATGTAACTAATATCACCATTTTGTCTTTTTACCATTTGCATAAATTTGTTATATCCTTTACCATTTTTTATATTTTCCATCATTTTCTTTTTATTTTCTTCTAAATCATCACCTAGTCCAGCCAATTTAATCATGCTTGCTCCTAATTCCAAAACTACATGTTCTAATCTCTTAGAGATACATTCTCCTCTTAAAAATCTAACTGCTTCTTTTACCTCCAAACTATTTCCAACAGTATACCCAAGTGGAACATTCATATCTGTTAATATATATGCTGTTTCTTTATCTGCTAATTTACCAATTCTAACCATTTGCTCTGCTAATTCTTTTGCCCTCTCTATATTTTTCATAAAAGCCCCTCTACCATATGTAACTTCCAAAACAATTTTATCTGCACCACTTGCAATCTTTTTACTCATTATACTAGATGCAATCAGTGGTATACTCTCTACACATGAAATGCTATCACGCAATGCATATATTTTTTTATCAGCTGGGGCCAAATTTTTAGTTTGAGATATCATACTAATATTAATATCTTGAACATTTTTTATAAATTCTTCTTCAGTAATTTCTGTTCTAAAATTTGGAATACTTTCTAATTTATCAACAGTACCACCTGTAAAACCAAGCCCTCTGCCTGACATTTTAGCGACTTTAACACCTAAAGAACTAATAAGTGGCAATAATATAATAGATACTTTGTCCCCCACTCCACCTGTTGAATGTTTATCTACTATTATGCCACCTATTTTACTTAGGTCTAATATATCTCCTGAATTAGCCATCTCTATTGTAAATGTTGTTAATTCTTTATCTGTCATTCCATTTATAAATATTGCCATAATCAAAGCAGAAGCTTGATAATCTGCAATTTCTCCATCTGTATAACCTTTAATAAAATATTTTATTTCTTCATCAGTTAATTCTTTTTTATCTCTTTTCTTTTCTATAATTTCCAAAATATTCATATTTATAATATTCCTTTCTTTAAGAGCAAATCGGAAATCCTTATAATTTGCAATAATTTCAATTTTTCTGTAACTAACAGCTTTTTATAATATTTTTAGTAAAACTGATTCTATGTATTGGACATAATCCATATTCTCTAATGGCTTCCATATGTTTCTTTGTTCCATAGCCTTTGTGTTGTGCAAATCCATATTGTGGATATACTAAATCCCATTCCCTCATAATTCTATCTCTTGTAACTTTAGCTAAAATTGAAGCACAAGATATAGAATAACATTTTGCATCACCTTTAATTATTGATTCATATGGTATCCTTTTTGTATTTATATGTTCTAATGCATCTACAATTATTAAATCAGGTTTTACATCCATTTCTTCTGCAATTTTTGTTACTCCTTGTTTTGTTGCATTTAATATATTTATATCATCTATTACATCTTGTCCTATAATTTGTACTGAATAACTAATTGCCTCTTTTATTATCAAATCATATAATACTTCTCTTTTCTTTTCAGATACTTTTTTTGAGTCATTTACACCTTCTATCATCGAATCTTGTGGCATTATAACCCCTGCAACAACAACAGGACCAGCTAATGGTCCTCTTCCTGCTTCATCTATTCCACATATATTTTTAAATCCTTTTTTGTGTAAATCATTTTCTATTTGTTTTAAATTTATTAATCTTGTTTGTTCTTTTTCTTTCATTTTTTAACACATTCCTTTTTATTTCTTTAGCATATGTTAGATTTCAATATTTCTAATATCATCTAAACAATATTTTTCACCATCATCTGTTTTAATACCATTTGTATTATATATTTTTGCATTTGCATTTACAACATCATACACTATTATATACCATCCCTCTTCAGCATTTGATACAACACCTTTTATGCCCATTTCTGCCAAATCTTCATTTGAAATCTGATATGTGTTTCCATTTTTTATCTCTTCTATGCTTATTCCTATAGATGTTAATGTTGATACTATTCCATCATTCTCAGTAACTTTTTTACCTTTTAATTCATTACTTGATTTTTCTTTCATTTCGTCTGTTGCTTCATCAGGCTTTACACCTAACTGAAAATTTGCATTTTCAACATATTTTTTTGCTTTTGCTTCTATTAATAGCATATTTGTCTGCATATTTTGTATTTGAGCTTTGTTTATACTGTCTATTCCATAATTTACAGTTATTGATACTATTATCAACAATACTATTATTGTAATTACAAGTGTCATTAAAGTTATACCCTTATTATTTTTTAAATTACTCATTTTTGATATTCCTTCCTATATATTATTTTCTTTTTATAACTACTTGTTGTTTTTCCTTTTTTAGATCACTTTTATCTATAAATCCATCTTTGTACAAATACTTAACATACATTATTAAAGAAAATATGGTAGCAAATATAGCTATACAATAAAGTATCATATCAATATGTGTCCAAATTCCTGTAAATCCAAACTGTTTATTAATAAGTGAGAAAACTATTGCAAAATAAAATAAAACAGTTGCTAATTTTCCAAACCATTTGCTATATACAACTACATCTTTTCCATATAAAAAAGATGCTCCTATAATCATAATAAATTCTTTTAGCATAACAATTATTAGAATCCAAAAAGGAATAATTTCTTTAAAAACTAATGTCGCCAAAACAGAAATTTGAGTTAACTTATCAGCTAATGGATCCATTAATTTCCCAAATGTTGATATTAAATTATATTTTCTTGCAATTGCACCATCTAGGATATCTGTTATCCCAGATAGTGTAAAAAATACAAATGCTAATATATAATTACCAGTAAAAATAAAATATAATATAACTGGTATTAAAATAAATCTAATTATTGTTAATATATTTGGTATGTGTTTTAGCATATTTATTTCTCCTTAAATTAGTTATATAATTGTTTCAAAAGTTAAATTTTTATCTGAAAAATCTACTTTAATCTTTTGACCATTTTGAATTTCCCCTTTTAAAATCTTTTCTGATATTTCATCTTCAACATATCTTTGTATTGCCCTTCTTAAAGGTCTTGCTCCAAATTTGATATTTGTTCCTTTTTCTAATATAAAATGTTTAGCCTTTTCTGTAACTTCTAGTATAATATCTTTTTCTTTTAGTGCTTTTTCTGTATCTTTTAACATTAAATCAACAATTTGAATCAATTCTTTTTCTGTTAAAGAGTCAAATACAACAATTTCGTCAACTCTATTTAAAAATTCTGGTCTAAATACATTTTTTAAATTATCTTCTATTTTGCTTTTATCAACAGTTTGTTTGCCAAATCCTATAGAGTTGTTGTTTAAATTAGATCCTGCATTTGATGTCATAATTATAATAGTATTTGAAAAATTAACTGTATTTCCTTGACTATCTGTTAATTTACCATCATCTAATACTTGTAGTAAAATATTAAATACATCAGGATGTGCTTTCTCTATTTCATCTAATAATATTATTGAATATGGTTTTCTTTTTACTTTATCTGTTAATTGACCAGCTTCATCATAACCCACATATCCTGGAGGTGCTCCAATTAGTTTGGATGTTGAATGACTCTCCATATATTCAGACATATCAATTCTTATCATTGCATCATCTTTTCCAAACATTTCATATGCTAAACTTTTTGCTAATTCTGTTTTTCCAACTCCTGTAGGACCTACAAAAATAAATGATGGTGGTCTTTTTGTACTTTGTAAACCTGCTCTATTTCTACGTATTGCTCTAGCTACAGTACTTACAGCCTCTTTTTGTCCTATAATTCTTTTATGAAGATTTGTTTCTAGATTTAACAATTTTTGTGTCTCTGCTTCTGTGATTTTTTTAACAGGTATTTTGGTCCAACTCTCTATAACAGTTGCTATATCTTGAACCGTTAAGTTTTTAAGTTTCATTTTTTTATTTAGCTCATCAATTTGTTCTGTAAGTTGACATTCTCTTGTTTTTAAATCTGCTGCCTTTTGATAATCTTCTGTTGAGTCTGCTGCAACAACCTCTTCTTTCTCTGCCTGAACATCTGCTAATTCTTTTTTTAGCATTTCTAATTTATATAACTCTTTATTTTCTAAATTAATTCGTGAACATGCCTCATCTAAAATATCAATTGCTTTATCAGGTAAAAATCTATCATGTATATATTTTTCAGACATAACAACAGCTTGTTTTATTACATCAGATGATATTTTAACTTTGTGATATTCTTCATAATATTTTTTTATTCCCTCCAAAATTCCTATAGAATCATCAATATCTGGCTCCTCTACCAAAACTTGTTGGAATCTACGTTCTAGTGCTGTATCTTTTTCTATATATTTACGATATTCTTTTAGAGTTGTTGTTCCTATTAATTGGATTTCACCATTTGAAAGAGCTGGTTTTAAAATATTTGCAGCATTCATAGCATGTTCTCCATCACCTGCTCCTATTATATTGTGAATTTCATCTATTACTAGTATAATATTACCATATTGCTTACATTCATCAATAATACCTTTCATACGTGATTCAAACTGTCCTCTAAATTGTGTACCTGCTATAACAGCAGTCATATCTAATAAATATACTTCTTTATTTAATAATTTTGCTGGTACATTTTGATTTGCTATTTTTATTGCTAACCCTTGTGCTATTGCAGTTTTACCTACACCAGGTTCTCCAATTAAACATGGATTATTTTTAGAACGTCTATTTAAAATTTGTATTATCCTTTGGATCTCTTTATCTCTCCCTATAACAATATCAAGTTCTCCGTTTTTTGCTTTATTTGTTAGATTTGTTCCATAAGTGTCCAAATATTTTTTCTTTTTATTTTGTTTTGTATTTTTCTTTTTATCTACTTTTATTTTTTTTCTACTATTACTCTGTGTATTAAATTCGTCTTGATTAGGATTTCCTCCACCAAAAACTCCTGAAAATATACTACCTAATGGTATAGCTGCACCAGCAATTTTAGGTGTATTTGCACTATCAGGGTCATCTTCATCATAATCATCTGTACCAAATGTAAAAGCTCCATCTATTTTACTAATATCTTCTAAATTAATATTTTCAGCTAAATCTTTGAATATTGTTTCAAATTGATTCTTCATTTCATCCATATTTACTTTATCTTTTGACAAAATATCGTTTTGTCTAGCTAATGTTTCAACTGGGTCAATTCCTTGTTTTTTAGCACAATCATAACATAGTCCTTCTATTTTGCTAGGGTCATTATCTTTTTCAAAAAATATTAATGCTGGATTTTTTTTGCATTTTGAACATAACATATATTTTTTTCCTCATTTCCTTATAAAGTTTCATTATATATAATACATTAAAATTGGGAATTAGTCAATAATTTTATTGCAGTAAAAAAAACATTATGATATAATATGAATTATAATGAATTCACACCAAAGATTGGAGAAAAGGTTAAAATGAATGTTAATTTGCCAAATAACTATAAAATCAATAAAAAAGATATAATTTTATACGCAATTGCAATAATTATTTGCATTGTAGCACTTACAATAATAGTTGCAATAATTTTTTTAGGTGAAGATGTAGTTCAAAAAAATAAAGTAGAGATTGCAACAGAAGAAGAAAAAATAGAATTACGAACTAATTTTGAAAATATGTTTAAAAATAACTTAACAGGTGAAATTCAAGACATAGAAAAAAATAATAATGACAAAGATTATGTATATACTGCTCTTGAAGCTACAAATACAAGTGAAAATAATTATTCTTTAAATGTACATATACCAGAAATTAATATAAAAAATGATGTTGTTACTGAAATAAACACAGATATTGCTAAAAGATATAAACAAGAAGTTAGTAATGTTTTAAATTCTAAAGGTAAAAATACTATATATTCAATAGAATATGAAGCACATGTCGAAAATAATATATTATTTTTAACTATACGTTCAAATTTAAAGCAGTCAAATAATGCTCAAAAATTAATGATTTATACATATAATTATGATTTAAAAGAGCAAAAATCACATACATTAGATGAATTAATACAAATTTTAAATTATGACAAAACAGAAATACAGAATTTAATTAATTCTGAAATAAAGTCACAAGAAGAAAATGCTAATAGTTTAAAAGAATTGGGATATTCAATATATTTAAGAGATAGTTCGTCAGATATCTATAAAGTAGAAAATTCAGATTACTTTTTTATTAAAGATGGAAGATTATATATAATATATCCATATGGTAATGAAGCTGTAACAAGTGAAATGGATCTAGTTATAATATAATTTCATATTACTTTCTATCCAAAGAAAAAAGAAGCCGTTGAGCTTCTTTTTTCTTTGAAAATAAAAGGGGATGTTTTTTGTTTTAAATCAGTATCTCTAACTGATTATGTTTGTATTATAACTTGCTTTTTTGTCCATTTTGTGAATTAAAAGTGAAAAAGTTGTTAATTTAAGGTTGTTCTCCTAATTTTATTGTTAATTCTTTTTCTTGTCCCTCACGATTTACTTTAATTTTCATCTCATCACCTATTTTATGAGAATTTTTTATTTTATTTAAATCATCCATATTAGTAATTTTAGTTCCGTCTGCTTCAATAATTACATCTCCTGGTTTAACACCTGCTTTTTCAGCACTTGAAAAATCTTCTACACTTTTTACATAAACACCTATAACTAAATTATATGTTTTAGCAGTTTGTTCATCTAAATCAATTCCAGTAATACCAATATATGGTCTTTTAACTTTACTATATTGTATTAATTGAGATGTTATATCTGTTGTTGAATTAATAGGAATAGCAAATCCCATACCTTCAATACCTGTTCCTGAAAGTTTTAGTGTATTTATTCCAATAACTTTACCTTCACTATTAACTAAAGCTCCTCCACTATTACCTGAATTTATAGCTGCATCTGTCTGTATTAATGTATATTTTTTACCATCTGAATCTGTAACTTCTCTATTAACAGCACTAACTATACCACATGTTACACTGCTCTCCATACCAATAGGATTTCCAACAGCCATTGCAAATTCTCCTACTTTTATAGAATCAGAATCAGCAAATTCAGCTTTTGAAAGACCTGTTTTATCTATTTTTATAACTGCTAAATCTGTTTCTTCATCTTTTCCTACAATTTTAGCCTCATATTCAGTTGAATCATTAAATAATGTAACAGTTAATTTGGAGGCTTCTGAAACTTGATAAAAAGAATCATTATTATTACTTGTAGAACTTGAAACAACATGATTATTTGTTAAAATATAACCGTCTTCACTTATTATTATTCCTGAACCTGTGGCAGTTGCTGTAGAAGTACCTGATTGACCAAACATTTGAAGCATTGCATTATTTACAGTATACTCTAATTTAATACCAACAATTGATGGTAAGATTTTATTTGCCGCATAAACTGCTGTATCTGAATAATTAGATAAACTAATTTGTGATACATAACCACTTGATGTACCATTTGAATTTAGTGAGGTATTACTCAAATTACTAGATTCACTTCCAATAATTTGATTTCTTATAGATGGTACTCCAAAACATGTACCAATTACTACCGCACAACCAATTACTCCACTACAAAATGGTAAAACAACACTCTTTCCAAAACCTGATTTAACTTTTTTGTCATTATATGGATTAACTGTAGTTACTGCTTTAAAATTATTTGTTTGTTTTTTTTCATTCTCGTTTTTGTTTACTTCCATTTAAAAGACCTCCCAATAATTTATTGATATTTATTTATATCATATCTAATTTATAAATAGAATACAATATATTTGTGAAAATTCTGTGAAAAAAATGTTATATTTTAATGATACAAAGATTGATTTATTTTTTTACATATGTTATATATTAAATATAAAGGGGGGAATTTATAATGAACAAATTAAGTAAAATACTATTAGCTCTTGTTATTATACTTACAATTGGATTAATCACTATGACAGTTCTATTTTTTAATATGAAAAACACTGCTGAATTTAACTTTAGCATGTATGAATCTCAAAAAGAAACATCTAATTTTTTAGAAAAACAACTAGAAGAATATATGCAAGAATAAAAGTACAAGAAGCGGACTTTTTACATTTTATATTTTTTAAACATTTTAATGTCCGCGTCTTTGTTCGTGCAATAATTTTTCTTATATGAAACTTTATTCAAAATCTTCCAATGTCTGATTTAAATGTTCTTTTCCATATACTTTGAGTCCATTTTTAATACTTATCTTATCAGTTTCTGTTAAATAATCTATAGCAATCTCTGTATACTCATATACCTCTTCTGAACCATCATCATTTATTAGATATACGACAATCTCTCCATCTACATCTCTTAAAACATAATGTTCCTCACAACTACCTTCTTCACTTTTTGTTAAAATAACCTCATTGTTTTTAAATTCTTCTATAGTCCATTCAGAATAAATATCCTGAATTTCTTCTTGTGTCTTATTTACTAATTCAGTTGGAATATTCATATATTTATTAACAATATGTCCACATTTTTCATATCTTGTCTTAAAAATAAAACTGCAATTTGGTGATAATGTAATTTGACTTTGTGTACTTGCTTGTGTATCTAATTCATTCTCTTTTTGCAATTCTTCCATTTCTTCTGTACAATCATCTACAATCTCTTCAGATAATTGTGTAGTATTATTAACTAAATTTTCAGTTTTACTTTGATCTTGAAAAAAACTTACTCCAAAAAAAATTGCAAATAAAACAACGATAAAGACTATTAAACCTGTAATTATTTTATTCATATTTACCTCCAATATTGTTTTATTTTATTATTTACAATTTTGGAAATTTTATACAAAATATTACCTATCAACAAACTGAAATATGTTTTGTATTCTGATTATTTTCCCATCTTTATTTATTTTAATACCTATTTCTCCCATCTCGTCTGTCCTGTAAATTTTAATGTTCATACTCTTTAAATTATCTATTGTAATATCTGCTGGATGTCCAAAATTGTTGTTTTTTCCTACTCCAATTAATGCAATTTTAGGAGACACTTTTTGCAAAAATTCTTTATTAGATGATGTTTTAGAACCGATGATGTGCAATTTTTAATATATTTGCTTTTAAATTAATATTTTTGTTCAATATTTCTTTTTCTGCTATTTTCTCTATATCTCCTGTAAAAAGCAAAGAAAAGTTTTTATATATTAATTTAAATACCAGTGAATTGTTATTTATTGAATTTTCTAATATTTGCTCATTTTCTCCTGGCCATAAAATATTTATATATATATCTTTTTCTATCTTTATTTTCTGCCCCAGTTCTGCTACAATAACATTTATTTTTTTGTTATATACAATCTCTAAAAATTTTTTGTAGTTTTCACAAATTTCAAATTGCTTTCCAATAATAATATTTTCCACATTTAAATTTTCCATTATAGTAAAAGCTCCTTTTACATGATCTGTATCAAAATGACTTAATATTACATAATCAATTTTTGTATATCCTCTATCCAATATATATGGCAATAACGTGTTTTTTCCAATATCATATGTCTCAGAACCTCCACCATCAACTATAATTGTCTTTCCTCTAGGAGTTTT
This sequence comes from uncultured Clostridia bacterium, assembly GCA_944388015.1. GTDB lineage: Bacteria > Bacillota > Clostridia > TANB77 > CAG-508 > CAG-269. The sequence goes on from CALXHD010000001.1 coordinate 26,995, forward strand.
TATAAAAGTTCCATCACCTTGTCCCACATCTACGAAATAAATATCTAAATCTTTTGGAATAATGTTAAATAAAAATATCAATAAAATTACTAAAATAAAAACTATTTTTAATAATCCTCTTGTCTTTTTATTAATTCTAAATTTTATATAAAATTTAAAAACTGCCAATAAATTTTTAAATCTTTTAAGAGTAGTTTTCAAATCTGTGTTATTATATAAAATGAAAATAATAAATAATATTGTAATTATTACAAAATACAGAATAATTTGGAAAATATGTGGTGTTGATAAATAAATAACTGAAAATGGTAATCTGCCAACATTTGATATAAATAATAGGATTTTTATAAAGAAAATAACAATTGCTGAAAATAAATTCGCTAAATTTTGATTTAAACATAATAAAAATAGGAATATAAAACTAGTACACATTATTGCCTCTGTTATAAAACCTACAAGTAAGTTAGAAATTAAAAAATATATACTAAATGTATTGAAATGAAATATACTAATAGGCAAAACTATCAATTGAGCAGATATTGTAACAGATGTCATGTTAATAATTTTATTTAATAATTTACTTGTTGACTCTTTTGCAAATATCTTTATTAATATTCTGTCTATTATCTTTTGGAACAATATTATACCAATTGTCCCTCCATATGATAATTGAAAGCCTATATTTAATACATTATAAGGATTAGATATTAAAATTAGTAAACTTGAAATTGCAATATTATTCCAAGTATCATTAGGTTTATGTAGTATTTTTGAAATCAAAAGCATTACTCCCATTATTACTGCTCTTACAACAGATGGTGCAAAACCAGTAATAAACATATATAATATGGTTATAAAAATAGAAATAAAGTATGAAATTCTTTTTCCGAAAAAAACTTTTGAACATAAAACAGTTATTGATATCAAATATGTTATATGTAGACCTGATATTGCAAGTATATGTGATAAATTTGCATTTCTAAAATTTTCTTTTATATTATCTTCTATTAAACTAGTATTTCCCAATAATAAGGCAATAATCACACTTGAAACATCTTGAGGCAACATATTTTTTATCTTATTTTGTAAATCTTCTGATAATTTTAATGATTGTATTTTTATATTTGTAATAAAACTGGGGTTACTATATGCAAAACTTTTTAATTTTTTTATTTTTGTTGCTTCTAAATTTCCTATTATACCAATCGTTTTTAGATATAAATTATAGTCAAACCCTTTATAGTTTCTCTTTCCCACTGGTGTATCAAAATTACCAGTAATTTCTATAATATCTCCTATTTTTTGGCCTTGATTTAAATTTTTGTTATTATTTTTTTGTTTAATAATTACTTTTTCATTATTCATCTTTAAAATATTACCAGCTATTTTTGCTTTTTCTAGAACCAATGTATAATTTTTTTCATATTCTTTATCTGTTATTAAACTCTCTATTCTCCCAATAAACACTACATTGTCACTTTTTTCTAAATTTTTTTGTAAATTCATATATCTATTCTCATTCAGCCTAATTATATAACTTGATAAACATGCTGTTATTAATAATATCAAAATACTATTAAAATTCAAGTATAATTTGATATATCTAAAATATCTATGACTTTTTTTATAAAATGATGTTTTTTTATCTATTAGAAAAGTCTTTCTGACTTTCCTAATAGATAAATGAATAATTATAGCAATTATAAAAAAAAGAAGAACTATACCTTTTTTAAAGTATAGTCCCTCAATTATACCTAAAATATATCCAATTGCTATAATTAAAATCGGCCTTTTTGTTGTAAAATTCAACAAATCTCCTCCTTTAATTTAATACTCTTCTCCCTCCTGAATATCCATATCCTGCATTATTTATACCAACAATACATACAGATTTTCCAGGTCTTGGTGCATGTATAACATTTCCTCCTCCAACATAAATTGCTACATGCCCATTATATACTACTATATCTCCCAATTGTAAATTTGACTTACTAACTGCTGTTCCAACAGAGGATTGCCCTCCTGATGTACGTGGTAAATTTATTCCAAAATGTTTATATACATATGATGTAAATCCTGAACAATCAAATCCTGTTGATGGTGTTGTTCCTCCATATTTATATGGTATTCCTATAAACTGTTTTGCATATACCACAACACTTTCTCCAGTAACTGATGTATTTGTATTATTATTTGACTCTGTATTTTTCGCAGGTGTTTCAGTAGTTTCATTAGATGTTGTTTCTAATCTAGAACTACTTGCACCTCTAGAAGTTTCTTGTTTTCTATCTGACAATAATGATGAAAGTATGTACCCCTCATTTCCATCTACACTTACCTTACTCCATCCATTTTCTTCAGAAATAACTCTAACTTCTGTATTTATTGCTAATTGTATTATTATATCTGATGTTCTATCTGCAGTTCTTCTTAAATTTACAGTTTCTGAATTAATATATTTTGTTACATTTGAACTTGCTTTTTCATTTGAAGTTGTATTTTCACTAGATGTCTCATTTTCAGTTTCATTCTCTACATTAGTATCTGTTTGATTTTCTTTTTGATCCGTATTATCTTCTTCATTTTCTGTAGAAGCTTCAACTTTTTCAAGTTTTTCTAAAACAACCCATCCTTGGTTTCCATCTATTTTTACACATGCCCAATAATTAATGACACTTACAATTTCTACACTTGTTCCACTACTAATTTCGGTTACATCTAACGCATTTATTAATGGAACTATCTTCATTTTTACATCTTGTTTTGTTTTATATTGTCCTAAAAGATTTTGATCATTTGACAAGATAGAATTATTTTGTGTATTATTTGCGATTGTATTACTATTTTGGTCTACCTCATTAGTACTTGTATTATTTTCAGCTATTTCATTATTTGTTGTATTTGTCTCATTATTAGTAGTTTCATTTTCGACATTTGTGTCATTATCTACAGTTTCTCCATCCACTGAAACTAAGTCATTTCTTAAATATCCTACAATATTATTATGCTTAACTTTATACCATTCTCCAGAAGTTTCTAGGATTTCAACACTATCACCTTGACCAATCTGTTCCAAAATTTTAGAATCAGAAGATGCTTCTTCCCTTAGGTTAGCTGTTTGAACTGTTACTTTTGCCATATTTGTAGCTAAACTAGTATTTATAAAAAACAAACTAACTAAAGTAATTATTATTGCTAATATAGTAAGCATTAGTATGTTTTTTATATTCAATTTTATCTTCATTTTTTAACACATTCCTTTCAAAAAGGTACAAACTGGTTGGAAAAAATTTAAATTTTAAATAAAGTTCCTCTATAGTAGATCCTCAAAATTTAAATTATTTTTCAACCTTCTAACTCCTTATATTACTATATTCATATTGTATAAAATTCTCTCATAGAATGTTATATTATATATTTTTTTCTATAACAGGTACTACTTGTTTTTTTCTTGAAACAACACCTTCTAAAAACATTCTATTATTTTCTAAATTTTTTCCAAATGCTTTTTCTGCAACATCTGATCTATTTCCCAATACTATTGCTTCTGAATTACTATTTAAAATATCTGTTATTAGTAAAACAAACATATCTAATTCATTTTCTTTTATTGATTTCAAAATTTCTTCTTCTAACTTTTCTTTTCTTTTTAAAACATCATCAATACTAACAGCATTAACTTGTGCAACTATATATTTAAAATTATCTGTTATTTTTAATTTTGCATCAAGATTTATTAATTCTTTTTCAGAAAAGTCACTTAAATCTGTTCCCGCTTTTAACATTTCTAATCCATATGTATTAACATCTATATTAGCTATTCTACTAAGTTCTTCTAATGCTACTCTATCATGTTCAGTTGTTGTTGGAGATTTTAATAAAAGAGTATCAGATATAATTGCACTTAACATTAAAACTGCTTCTTTTTTTTCTATTTTATGTCCTAGTCTTTTAAACTCTTCATAAAATATTGTACATGTACAACCATATGGTTTTGCTGTATAATATAATGGTTCTACAGTTCTAAAGTTTCCTATTTTATGATGATCTGTAACACCTAAAATTTTTGCTTTTTCTATTCCCTCTACACTTTCTGCAAAATCATTATGATCAACTAGTAAAACTTCCTGATTTTCTTCTACTTTTTCTAATAGTTCAGGTGGTTCAATTCCTAAATAATCTAAAACATATTGTGTTTCTTTATTTATCTTACCTAATCTTTTTGCTTCAACATCTTTCCATCCGTTTTTTTTATCTAAAATTTCTTCCACTAAACTTGAACATATTGAATCTGTATCAGGATTTTTATGTCCAAAAATATATACTTTTTCACTCATTTTTATTACAGTCCTTCCTTTTTGTTTTTGCTATTATATTATTTATTTCCTATTTTGTCAATAATTTGCCTTAAGTCTTGTACAGAAAAATCATATTTTTTATTACAAAAATGACATGTTAGTTCAGCCCCATTGTCTTGTTTAATAATATCTTCTAGTTCCTCTTTTCCTAAAGTTTCTAATGCTTCTGCCATATGTTCTTTTGAACAATCACACTTATATATAGGGACTATATTTTCATCTATTATTTTTACATTTTCATCTCCAGTAATCTTTTTGGCAATTTCTTCTAAACTCAAATTCTGATCAAGCATTTTAGATACTGCACCTGCTTTAAGAATATTTTGTTCCAATCTTGAAATTTCTTCTTCAGTTGCATCAGGCATTGGTGTTACTATATACCCTCCTGCTGATCTTACACCATCTTTATCAACCAAAACTCCTAAACCTACTGCAGTATTTTTTTGTTCTGATTTTGCAAAATATTCAGCAAAATCTTGTGCAATCTCTCCTGAAACTAAAGGACATATCCCTATATATGGTTCTTTTAAGCCCAAATCTTTTATAACATTAATATATCCTTCATTTCCAACTGCTGTAGAAACATCTAATTTTCCATCTTCATTTAATGGTATATCTACCACTGGATTTGATACATATCCTTTTACTATTGGTTTATTATATGCTGTAACAAGCATTTGACCAATAGGACCATTTCCCTTTATCTGTATAGTTAATTTATCTTTTACACTTTTCATATCACATGCCATTAAGCTGGCTACAGTAAGTACTCTTCCAAATCCTGCTGTTACAACTGGGCTTAAATCATGTATCTTTCTTGCCTCTTCAACTAACTCTGTTGTATTTGCACATATTAAAGATACTTTCCCATCATATGCTAATAATTTTATTATTTTATCTGCCATTTTTACCATCATTCCTTTTCAATGTTACTATCCGTAGTAACGCCTTTTACTAACATTAATAAAATGTTGATAAAAGGCGTACATACACATAATTATTATTTTTTATTAATCTTTTTTCTCAAACATATCTTTAGATACTCCACAAACTGGGCATACCCAATCTTCAGGAATATCTTCAAAAGCTGTTCCTGGAGCTATACCACTATCAGGATCTCCTTTTTCTGGATCATATATATATCCACATGCCATACATACGTACATTTACCTAACACCTCTTTCTTTGAATTTTTTATTTATTATTAACTTTTATAACTATTTTATTCATTGATTACAATTATCAAAATAAACCTGAAACATATCTTTTGATTCCCCACAAACTGGACATACCCAATCTTCAGGTAAATCTTTGAATTCTGTTCCTGCTTTTATTCCTGCTTTTTCATTTCCTATTTTAGGATTATATATATATTTACATTGCAAACATTCATAACTTTCTTTTCCTGTTCTTTCAGGTTTAAAGTTTTTATATCCTGCCATTATTGCTACAATTACAATAAGTAAAAACGATAAAGCCTTCCATATCCCACTATCTGTTAAAATAATTGCGAACATTCCTAATATTGCACTAACTCCATAAAGTAAAATAACTGCTTGCTTTTGACTATATCCTTTTGCAAGTAATCTATGGTGTAAATGTCCTTTATCTGCTTTAAATACTGCTTTTATTGATTTTCCTTTTATAATTCTTCTAATTATAGCCATCATTGTATCAAAAATAGGCAATCCTAAAACTATTAATGGAAGAACTATAACAGCTGCAGTATAAGTTTTAGCAGATCCTAATATTGATATAATTGCAAGTGCAAAACCTAAAAAATTTGAACCTGTATCTCCAATAAATGTTTTTGCTGGAGAAAAATTATATGGTAAAAAGCCAACTAATGCTCCTGCTAACGCTGTTATCAAAACAATAGATAACATAGATGAACCATTAAGTACAAAAATTATTAAAAGTGACACTGCCGAAATAACTGAAATTCCTGATGATAAACCATCTAAACCATCAATTAAATTTATAGCATTTGTAACAATAATTATCCATATAAATGTTAAAATTACTGATGTTACCTCATGTATCTGTGGAAAATTTAAAAAAGGTAATGTAATTCCATCTATTCTAATCCCTGAATATATAACAGCAATTGATGCTAATACTTGTCCAAATAATTTTGTTAATGGTTTTAATGTCTTTACATCATCAATTACTCCAAATATTGCTAAGATTATAACTCCTAATAAAAAACCTAACAGTTTTGTTCCATAATTTGTAGCATCAAATAGATTTATAGTCCTTTCCATTGACATAACTATTATTAGATATATTGCTGATACTAAAAATCCTAATATTACAGCAGGTCCTCCAAGTCTTGGAATTGTTCTATTATGTGTTCTTCTTTTATCTTTAGGTATATCAACTGCCCCTATTTTTTTTGCTATTTTTATTGTATATGGTGTAGCAACAAATGCAACTACAAATGCTAATATAAAGGCGATTGCAATATCTCCCCACATATATATTCCTCCATATTATTTCATATTTTTTTCTTCTATTTCTTTTATCATATTTAATCTATCTTCATATCTTTCGCCTTTAAATTCTCCAGCAATCCAATTTCTTATAATATTTATAGCCTGATCTACAGTTACAAAATCTGCCCCTATTGTTAGTACATTTATATCATCATCTTCTTTAGCATGTTTTGCTGCAATCTCATTATACATTGTTGCTGCTCTTACACCTTTAAATTTATTTGCAATAACTGTCATACCACATCCTGATTTGCAAATTAATATTCCACTATCTGCTTCTTTTTTACTAACAGCTTCTGCAACTAACTTACCATAAATTGGATAATCTGTTCTTTCTTCTGAATATGTTCCATAATCTTTATATTTTATATCTTTTTCATCTAAATATTTTTTTATTTCTTCTTTTAATTTATAACCTCCATGGTCTGAACCTATTGCTATCATCAATATCACTCCACTCCAATTTTATCTTTTACAATATATCATAATTCATTTTACATTACAAGAAAAATTTAAAATTTTATGATTTTTTTTGCAAATACCTTGCCAAAACTAGAAAAATATGCTAAAATGTTTGTTGTTATAGCGTAATATAGACTAAGAGGAGGTGCTAAATATGCCAAATATTAAATCAGCTAAAAAGAGAGTTAAAGTAATAGAGAAAAAAACTTTAAGAAATAACATGATAAAATCTAGATGTAAAACAGCTATTAAAAATTTTGAACAAGCAATAGAAGCAGGAAATATGGATGAAGCAAAAAAATTATTTTCTGAAGCTACTAAAACAATAGATCAAGCATGTGCAAAAGGTGTTATTGTAAAAAACACTGCTGCTAGAAAAAAATCTAGTTTATCTAAAAAAATGAATGCTGCTATGGCTTAAAAATAATAAAGATTATGCATAGTTTTTATATTAGAAATTGAAGAAATTTATTTTAGTTTATTAGTAATTATTACTTATGTAATAATAAACTTTTTATAAAATTTTCTTCAATTTCTTTCAGTAAAAAAGAGTAAAAATTTTTCGCAATAAAAATATAGAAATATAAGGAAAAAACATCGTAAATTTGATAGAATAAAATAAATTTTATCTAAAAGGAGCGATGTTTTTTGAATAGAAAAGAAAAAAGAGAGAAAAAAAGAGAATTAAATATATTAAATGATTTGGTAACAATAATAAAACAATATTTTCCAGAATTAATAGATAAATTTGATGGACTAACAGACTTAAGAAATCAATCTTATGTAAAATATAAGATGAAAGTAATATTCATTGTAAGACTATTAGGATTAATGTGTGAAATGAAAAGTATGCAAGGAATGACAAGAGAATTAAATACAAAGGAAAGCATAGAAAATATAGCACAAATATGTAATTTAGAATTAGAAGAAATCCCACATTGTGATACAATAAATGACGTGTTTGAAAAAGTAGAAGTAGAAGAAATAGAAGAAATAAGAAGATATATGATAAATAAATTGATAAGAGGAAAAATAATACAAAAATATAAAATAAGAGATAGATATTATCATGTAATAGTAGATGGAACAGGATTAGCAGCAAGTAAGAAGAAATACAATAAAAACTGTTTAGTAAAAAATAAAACAGATAAAAAAGGAAATGAATATCAAGAATATAGCACAT
>CALXHD010000002.1 GCA_944388015.1 uncultured Clostridia bacterium
CATTACATATTTATCATCTGATAAAAATTGAAGTCTATTTCCTATGCTAATTTCTTCATTAAGAACAATATTTTCTTCTAACACATCTGATAATATTTTTTCAATTGTTTCAATTTTATTTTTATACATACTTTCTATATAAATTTCAATTAAAAATCTTTCTTGTTTTTTTATTGAAATTTCCTGTAATTCGATTTCTTTTTGTTTTAATAATTCTATTATTTCTGTTTTTTGTTTATCATATTCTTTGTTAGATAATACATCATTTTGTATATCATTAGCTAGGTTTGATATTGCTTTTGAAACACCATTTAATTGACGTTTCATATTTTTATTTTTTTCTTCCATCTTTTTTTGCCATATAAAACTAGATTTACTAATTTTATAAGACATGTTTATAACTCTTAACATTTGTGTTATATTTTCTTCTAAAAAATTACTTATTTGTCTATCTTCAAAACCAATAATGTAACTATTACAATTAGCAAATATTCTTAATAAATCTTGTCTTTCTATTTTTTGTTTATCAAGTAATGTATTAAAAATTTCATCATCAATTTTACCATTTGAATCAGCTAAATCGTCATATAACATATTTTGTTCATATCCTCTTAAATTGTCTAATAATTCAGTTATAAATATTTGCTTATTATTTTCTTTTGCAGTTTCTTCATCAACTTGCTCATCATAAGCATTTGCCATTTGGACTATTGTGTCTGAAACATTATTTAATTTTTCAGCAGTCTCTTTAGTTTGGTTTAAAGCTCTATCTTGATATGAAGGCAATAATTTTGAATTTCCCATAAATTCTTCTATATTTATTTGAATAGATTTAGGTACTGCAAATAAACCGATTGATGCAATTAATATTTCTTTAAAATATATAAGTTCTACTGTATAACCATTAGACACATATGCAAGTAAAACATTTCCTAAACAAAATCCTATTACTACACCTAGTTTGCCAAAACGATTCAATATTCCAGCAAGCATACCTGATATTGCATATGTACCAACCATTAGTGGATCTGATGAAGTTATTACACCTATTACTACTCCAATTGTAACACCTGCTGTTGTTCCAACTAAAACTCCGTTTTTCCATCCTAATATAAGTACTATTAAAATACACAATATGTTTCTAATTGAAAATCCAAAAATTTGCAAATTTCCAAAACAGTTTATACTGATTGCTAAAAGAATACTTGCTCCTAAAACTTCTTCTATTGAAAATGCTCTATTTTCACCTATTCCTAAAAATACATTTATTGAATTCACAAATATTTTATAAAAAACTACTGCAATCATCGCAAATGAAATTATTGATAATATATCATATATTGTAAATCCACCTAATCCAATTCTAGCTAACTGGATGATGATTGTTGCAAAAAATACATGTTTTGATAAACGTATTTTTTCGTTTTTTTCTTCTCCTTGATAAATAGGCTTAATTAAAAATACTATAGTTACAAGAACTAAAGAAATAAGTAAATATGTTAAAACACCTTCTATTCCAAAACTTATTGCATTTCCAATACATCCTGTGATAATAATTCCTAAAATTGGAATTGAGTTACCCATACATGCTGACATCATACTAATACTAAAAGGTGAGACTTGTCCATCTATTCCAACCATTGATATCATAAAAGAAACAATGTATAAAAAAACATATTGTAATGAAAATACATTTGAAAAGATATTTATTTTCTTATTTTTCTTTTCTCTTGCTGCAGTATTTTGTTTTATATATTCCTCACTTATATTTTGAAACATCCTTACCACCTCTAAAACTTTTTTTCAGTGTTATTTTACTACTTGTCTTATGTATTTTTTGTCTTTTCTAGTAGGCTATTTTAAAAAAGTTTTTTACAAAAAGTGATGATTAATTTATATTTTTCCTTTTATTTTTTTTCATTCTACTTTTTATTTTTTTAATTGTATTATAAAACTGAAAAAAAAGCAAGAAATTTGACGATTTTTGTATGATATATGTTACAGTTCACATGTAATTCTAAATTATATTAAAAAAGAATTATATATTATATTGAATAAATTTGGAGTTTGATTGGAGTTTATTTAGAATTTCTTAAAGAATTTTACGGAAAGTGTTCAATATGAAATATTGGAAGGGAGCCGTAAAATTCTTGTTAGAAATTCTTAATAAATGTATTGAAACCGGAAAATTTATGAAATATAATATATAATTCTTTTAAGTAACTAATATTATATATGTGACTGTAATTTTTAAGAAAAAAAAATTTGGTTGCAAAAAATCAATAAATGTAGTAAAATATTAACATATTAAAAATTAGGAGGATAAAATGAGCAAGGGAAAAAGATATGAGGCAACACAGCCTAAATTAAACATGAAAAAAGTATTTGCAGTAATAATTGCTTTAATAGTTATTATAATGTTTATTTATATAATAACAGGAGCATTTTCCTCAAAAGATAAAACATCGAATAAATTAACAGTTAAAAATTATTTTGCATCATACAAAGATAATAAATGGGGTGTAATAGATTCAAATGGTGATACAGTAATAGATCCATCATATCAAGAAATGATAATTGTACCTGATGAGAAAATCGATGTATTTTTATGTACATATGATGTTAATTATGAAACAGGAGAGTATAAAACTAAGGCATTAAATAGCAAAAATGAAGAAATATATACACAATATGATAATATAGAAGCTATTCAAAATAAAGATAATAATAGTTTATGGTATGAAGAAAATGTATTAAAAATACAAAAAGATGGAAAATATGGAACTATAGATTTAACAGGAAAACAATTATTAAATATAGAATACGAAGAAATAGTGCCAATATTAGGCATAAAGAATGCTTTAAGGATTAAAAAAGATGGAAAATATGGAATAGCTGGAAATGATGGTAAAATAATTATAGAACCTAAATATGTAGATATTACAAACTTAGGAGAAGATAACAAATCAGGTTATATAGTAAGAGATGAATCAGGAAAATATGGAATAGTAGACTATTCAGCAAAGAATGTGCTAGAGTGTAAATATGATGAAATTTATAAAGTTTATGGTAATGATAGATATGTTGTAAAAGAATCAAATACAGACAAGCTTATAAATAAAGATGGAGAAACACTTATATCTACCGGATTTGACGAAATTACATCGATATTGAAATCACAAGATGCAGGTGTAATCTTTAAATTAAAAAATAAGTATGGAGTAATGAGTTTAACTGGAGAGATAGTACTAAAACCTGAATATGATGATTTAAAAGAAGCAAAAACAGATATATTAATAAGTAAAAAAGATAATAAATATTCTATAATTGATATGCAAGGAAATAAAAAAATTAATCAAGATTATATAGATATTTCATATCAAGAAACTGCAGATATGTACATAGCTGAAAAAGAGAATTTTGAGACAGATATTTTGAATGGAAATTATGAGGTAAAATTGTCAGGAATTCTACTTGATTTTAATGTAGATAAAACATATATAAAAATGAAAATAGATGATCAAAATAAATATTATAATTTTAATTTTGAAGAAAAGAAAGAATCAGATATATTTACAAATAATACATTATTTATTAATAAACAAGATGGAAAATATGGATTTGTTGATAAAGATGGTAAAGAGGTAGTTAAATGTGAATATGATGATGTGACAGAGCAAAATTCTTATGGATTTGCAGGAATAAAAAAAGATGGAAGATGGGGAGTAATAGATAGTACAGGTAAAGTTATTCAAGAACCAGTATATGATTTAGAAAATTATTTAATAGTTGACTTTATTGGAAGATGGCACTTAGGAGAAGATATTTATATGAATTATTATAATCAAATATAATTTGTAGAAAGAGTGGTAATATGGGACAAAAGATAAAATATCAATATTCGTATTTTATACATCCGTTTATTGTTAAAGAAGAAAAATATAAAAAATATATTATGAAATTGCTAAGAAATGACAAGATTTCTCTAAAGATATTTCAAAAAGAAAAAGACTTGGGGTTATATCAATATTTTTTGCCAAAGGTAAGTAAATTCTTATTTTCTAGTTTTGATTTTTCAACAAATAAGTTAAACAAATTAGAAAGTTTGCCAATAGAAACAAAGTCTGCGATTTTAAGTGAATATCCTTGCACAATTTTTGAATATTGTATGCCTAAAGATGTACAGGGAAAAGCTATTGAAAATAGTATATTTTTTAAAATACAAAAAATTGAGTTAGTTTGTTTTAAAACAGGAATTTGTTTTTTACTTATGAAGACAAATGTGGAGAATACAGATGAATTTGCAGATGTACTAAATTTTAATTACAGGTTTAGAGATATACAAAGAGATAATGAATTTGTTACAGATTATAAAAATATTCATTTGCAAACAGATTTATTTTCGAGTGTTACTGAATTAACTGATTTTATAGAAAATATAACTTCTTCAAAGATAGAGGCCATGAAATTAGACTTAGATACTCAGAGATTTTTGAGTTATTCATATGTTTGTATAGATCAACAAACATGGGGAACAAACAAAAATTTTGAAAATGTAGAAAATATGTATATTAAATTTTCAAATTTTTTATCTGCAGATAATGGTGTTGAATACAAGACAGATGAAGTATTTACATGTTCAAAGTGGAAATATGCAAGACTTGGAGTATCAAAACAAGGTGTTGTATTATTTACATCTGATGCAGATATGTATAATTATACTATTTTGCCAAATAATTTTGAGACAATTTATTTATATACATATATTTTAAATTTATATAAAAAAATTTATTTAAAGAAACTAAGTCTAGATTTTTCAAGACTTCAGGATTGGTCTAGTGCTAGAAAAAAGTTTGCACAATTTACGAAAGAGGTATGGACACAAGAGACTACTGATGATGAGGTCGGTTCTTGGCTTGATTATCAAATTTTTAAAAAATTAGATATTGATCATCTATATATGGAAGTTAAAAACCAATATGATGTTTTATATAAAGAAATGAAAATTGAAGTTAACTCTAAGATTATGATATGTCTAATATGTGTACTTACACTTGCATTAATATTTAATGTTCTGAATTATTTTAGAATTTTATAATTTTGAAGGGAATGATTTTAGAAATGAAAATAAGTTGTGGAACAGATATAATTGAAATTGATAGAATAAAACAGTCTATAGAAAATCTTGGAGATGCTTTTTTAAATAGGGTTTTTACTGAAAATGAGATTAAGTATTGTGAAAGTAAAAATAATCAAAAATATCAACATTATGCTGCTAGATTTACAGCAAAAGAAGCGGTATTTAAGGCAGTATCATCAAATTTAAAAGATAAATATTCAATTACATGGAAAGATATTGAGGTATGTAATAATGAGCAAGGTAAGCCATATATAAACTTATATGGAATAAATCAAGAATTATTTGAAAGCATAGACATAAGTATATCTCATTGTAAAAAATATGCAACAGCAAATGTAGTAATACTGCAAAATGAGTTGTGGTGATAAAAGGGAAGGTTAAGATTAAAATGAGATTTTTTGATAATCATTCACATTTAAATGATGAAAAATTTAATATTGATAGAAAAAAGTTGATAGATGAAATAAGTAAAACAGATGTTACACATTTTATTACTGCAGGTTATAATTTAGAAAGCTCAAAATCAGCTGTGAAACTTGCTAAAGAATATCAGTTTATTTATGCTATTGTTGGAATATCTCCAAATGATATGCCTGATAATCCACAAAAAGAGGAGGAATTGTGGAAAGATATCCATGAAATTGAGAAAATTATAGAAAAGGATAGTCCTAAAAAAATTGTTGCAATAGGAGAAATTGGGTTAGATTATTATTGGGAAAAAAATGAGGATATGAGAAAACTGCAAAGAAAAGCTTTTATTAGTCAAATAGAGTTGGCAAATAAGCTAGAATTGCCTATTGTAATACATACAAGAGATGCAGTTATGGATACATTAGAAATATTAAAAAAGTATGATGTACATAAAAAAGGGGTTTTCCATTGTTGTCCACAAAATAGAGAACTTATAAAGGAAGGTTTAAAGCTAGGATTTTACATATCATTTGCAGGACCTATTACATTTAAAAATTCAAAAAATGCAGAGGAAATTATAAATTTAGTTCCAAATGATAAAATTTTAATAGAAACAGATAGTCCTTATTTAGCACCTGAACCAGTACGTGGTACAAGAAATGATCCTAGAAATGTTAAATATATTGCGCAAAAAATTGCAAATGTTAAAAATATGACTATAGAAGAGATAGCAAATATTACATTTGAGAATACTTGTAGAATTTTTGAAATAAATATGTAGTCATATTTTAAATATCTAAATCATATAATATTATTAGAAGCCTACGGACAAGATGAATACAAGCCATAAAAACTCAAAATTTGACAAAATAAGATAAAAATGGTATAATAGATACGTATTGCCAAAGGAGGTAAGAAAATAATATGAAAAACAAAGAAAACGCTTCACTGTCTATTATTAAGATTATATGTGTTGCAATTATCTTAATATTGATATCAGGAATTAGTGTTTTAGCGGTTAATACAAACTTAACAGATGTAAGAATTATATTACAAAATGGTTATGAACTTACAGCATTAACATCAAAACAAACAGTAAGAGAAGTGTTAGATGAAAATCATATCGTTTTAGAAGATACACAAAAGACATCAGTTGGTCTTGATGAAAAAATATCATCAGGTTCAGTAATTAAAATTACAGATAAATCATATAATGAAGTTAAAATTGCTGAAGTATCTGAACAAGGTGTACAAACATCTTTGGATGAATTAATGGAAAATTATTCACCAATTACAGAAAAAATAATAGTAGAACAAGTTGCAATACCATTTGAAACTGTTACAAAAAATACAGCAGGAACAGATTCAAATGTTGAAAACAAAGTATTACAAGAAGGTCAAGAAGGACTAAAAGAAGTAACTTATAAAGTAAAATACCAAAATGATGTAGAGATTGAAAAAACTGTATTATCAGAAACAATTATTAAAGAACCTGTAGATAAGATTGTACAAGTAAATAAAAAAGTTGTAACATCTAGAGGAAGTTCAAAATCAAGAACATCTGCCGTATCATATGGCGGAGGTAAATGGTCATATTCTGCAAGTGATTTAGATTTATTATGTGCTATTACAGCACAAGAGTCAGGTTCAAGTTATACAGGAGCTTTAGCAGTAATTACAACTGCATGTAATAGAGCAGAAAGCAGTAAATGGAGAAGAAATGGAAAAGATCCATTAAGCCAATATAAAGCAAAAGGACAATTCTGTTATTCAATTGATAGTCATTGGAAGAAAAAACTAAATGGAAATTATCCATCATATGTAAAACAAGCTGTTACAGATGCATTAAATGGAAAAAGAAACCATAATTATTTATCATTTAGAGCAGCTGGAACACATTCAGGAACATATATTGGAGGAAATGTATATTTTTAAAAACTAGAGCCTTAAGGCTCTTATTTTTTCTTCTATTAGGAAAGTCATGCTGACTTTTCTAATAGAGAAAATACGTTGCACACAAATTACGGAAAACCAAAAAATGTTGACAAATAGTGTTTTACTTTATATAATAATATAACGCAATTAGAATTAAGTGTTTTAAGATAATAAATAATTAAATAGAGTAGTAAAGAGAGGAAATAATAAAATGAAACTAATATCATGGAATGTAAATGGAATTAGAGCATGTATAAATAAAGGTTTTGAAGACTTTTTTAAAAATATAGATGCAGATATTTTTTGTATACAAGAAACAAAGTGTCAACCTGAGCAAATTGACTTAAAATTTGAAGGATACAAATCATATTATAATAGTGCAGAAAGAAAAGGATATTCAGGAACAGCTATATATACTAAAAAAGAACCATTAAATGTAACTTTTGGAATTGGTATTGAAGAACATGACAAAGAAGGAAGAGTTATAACACTTGAGTTTGAAAATTGTTATGTTGTTACAATATATACTCCAAATTCTAAAAGAGAATTAGAAAGATTAGAATATAGACAAATTTGGGAAGATGAAATTAGAAAATATTTATTAGAATTAGATAGTAGAAAGCCAGTGATAAAGTGTGGAGATTTAAATGTAGCTCATCAAGAAATTGATTTAAAAAATCCTAAAACAAATAGGGGTAATGCAGGATTTACAGATGAGGAAAGAGAAAAAATGACAGAACTTTTAAAAGATGGCTTTGTAGATACTTTTAGATATTTATATCCGAATAAAACAGATAGTTATAGTTGGTGGTCATATATGGGAAAAGCTAGAGAAAAAAATATTGGTTGGAGAATAGATTATTTTATTGTATCAGATAAAATTAAAGATAAAATACAAGAAGCTACAATTTATCCTGAAATATATGGAAGTGACCATTGTCCAATTGGATTAGAAATTGATATTTAGGAGGATGTTTTATTATGAATGATTTAAAAAGTAATTGGAAAAAGTGGATTTCGTGGTTTTTATTAGCAGTTAGTATAATTATAGTATATAAAATTTTTGATAATTTTGGTAATGTACAAAATTGGTTTGGTACCTTATTTAGTACATTAAGTCCATTTTTAATTGGAATATTTATAGCATATATTTTAATTTTGCCATGTAGAAAAATAGAAAATGCTTTTAAAAAGAGTAAGGTTAAATTTATATCTAAAAGGGCTAGAGCCTTTGGAGTTCTTACGACTTATATTATAGCACTATTAATGCTTATTATAATAATCAATTTTATTTTTCCAATTTTAAAAGATAGTATTATAGAGTTATTTGGTAATATTCAAGGATATTATGAAACTGCAATACATAAATTTGATGAATTACCTGAAGATTCATTTTTAAAAAGTCAGATTGTAAAAGATTTGGTTAGTCAAATTCAAAATACTGATGTTAAACAATTGCTTAGTTTAAATAATGAAAAAATAATGGGATATGTACAAAATGTATTTGGATTATTTTCAAGTATATTTGATGTATTTGTAGCAATAGTTGTATCTGTATATATATTATTACAAAGGGATTCAATAATAGATTTCTTAAAGAGATTATCTAAAAAGGTATTCCGCAAAGAAACTTATGAACATTTGGATAAATATTTTGGAAAAGCAAATGAAATGTTTTTTAGGTTTGTTGGAAGTCAAATAATGGATGCATTTATTGTTGGAATATTGGTAACAATTGCAATGAGCATAATGAGAGTAAAATATGCGCCATTGCTAGGATTTATGATTGGTTTATTTAATATAATACCATATTTTGGAGCAATAATAGCTGTTGTAATAGCTGCTGTTATAACATTAATAACAGGTGGACTAGCTCAAGCAATAATTATGATTATTGTAGTAATTATATTGCAACAAATTGATGCAAATATTATAAATCCTAAAATAATTGGAAATTCATTGAAAATAAGTCCATTATTGGTTATATTTGCTGTAACTCTTGGAGGAGCATATTTTGGTGTTATGGGAATGTTTTTAGCTGTACCTGTTGCAGCTGTTGTTAAACTTATAATGGAAGATTTTTTAAGAGCATAACTTTAGTAAAAATAGAGATTTGAAAAATTTAAATTTATCAATCTCTATTTTTTAATCTATTAGAAAAGTCATGTTGACTTTTCTAATAGATTAAATACATTAAAATCAATAATTAGTATAAAACAAAAAAATACGATGAAATTCTACACATAAAAGGGTTAGCTAAATTTTATGGATTTTATTTTCAGAATTTGTTGAATTTGATATTGCCTATTTTAAGTTGGTATGTTATATTTTAGATGTAATACTTTTTATTAAGTTTTATGCTTAATAATAATATATGGGGAGGTGAATAATATGGCAAGAATTCCTAAGGCACAATATGAAACAATGCCATCATATGCAAAGCAAATGAGATCAGCAGGACAAGAATTAAACCAAGCACTTATAGAAGCATATACAAATATAGCTAATATGCATTCAGTTTGGTATGGAAAAAGATATAATTCTTTGTTACAACAATTTAATAATATGATACCACAAATGTCAGAACTATTAGAATTTGTTGTTGCACAACTTCCATTTGCATTAGAAACAATTGCAAATAACTATTCTTCAGCAGATGGTGTTGGAAAAATAACAAGTGCTGCAAGAACAGAACCTAAAAAAATTAATGCTATAACACCAAGTACAGAAGAAGGCTTAAAATTTATGTCTGATGAAGTTGCAAATGTACAAAAGAAGGTATCAGCAAATTTCACAAATGCAAAAGAAAAAATGGATCAAATTCAAACAATTTATTCAAAAGTTGAATGGGTAAGTGATGCAGCTACTCAATTTAGAGCTAGATTTATGCAATTAAAGAAAAACATAACTACATTTTTTGATGAATTTAATGCATCATTTACAAAATCTATGCAACAAACATTGCAAGATATTCAAGCAACAGAAAATGCAAATACAGTTAATTAAAAGTATAAATACTTTCTTTGGTAACTGTATATTCAGTTATCAAGGAAAATATTTATAAAAATATATTTAGGGGGGTTTTTATGAGTAGTATACTTGAAAGAGCAGAGGCTAAGGCAAGAATTCAAGCAGATATAGATAATCTAAATGCTTCTTTAGCTATTTGGGAGCCGGATCGAAAAGAAGCAATGGAAAAAAAGAGAAGATATATTGCTATGAAAACTGAAATAAGTTCTGCTCAGAGTAAATTAAGAACAGCAAAAGCTCAATTATCTAGAGCTAGTTTTATTTTAAATAATTATTCAGGTTTTTCTATAAAAAAATTTGCAGGAGAGGTGTCTGAAAAAATGACATCTATTGATGGAGTTGTTTCACGATTAAGCGGAGTTTCAGGTGAAGCTAGCAGGCAAATAAAAAAATTAGAAGTAAAAATTGAACAACTAGATAATTGGATAAAAAATGCAAAAGTTTCAATTGCCCAATTACAACAGCAATTCTATATGTTATAATATGGGTTTTATATAACAAATTTTGCTTTTAAAAGAAAGGAATGGGATTATTATGGGACTTAAAGTTGATACAACTGGATTACAGAGTGGAGTTAGATCAAGAATTAAACAAGCTGAAAGATATTTAAGAAGTGCTAAAAGTGTAGTAGACTCAATAGAATCACCATCTGCTTTTCCAAAAGCAAGGGAACTTAGAAGTATTTCAAATACAATAGCAGGTATAGAAAGTAGTTTAGGAGGTATAGATTCAGGAGTAGGTGGATATGTTGCTAAGATAAATGAAGCAGAAGCTAGAAATCAAGCTATTACTGCTATGTTAAGTAATATGGCACTAGGAGGAATACCTAATCTTATGGAACAAGATAATCCATTAGTTAATTCTGCAAAAGATACAATTTCTAAAAAAATAACTGGAATAAAAAGTAATTATGAAAAATTGACTGATATTAGAGGTGAGGCACAGGCAAAAATTTCAAAATTAAGAGAAATTTCAAAAGAACAAAAAATAAAAAATTTTAAAGAAAATGTGCAAAAGGGAATAGATTCTACAGGAGATTTTATTGAAAAAATTGTTTCCGGAGGAAAAAATATATATAGTGAAGCACAAGGTCTTGCTTCTAAAGTTAATGATATGACTGAGAAAGAATTTAATAGTAAACTTGATGATATAAAAGGACTTGGTGATAAGATAACAGATGTTTCTAAAGATTTTGTATCAGAATTAGAATCTAAAAGTGAAAAAATATTTGATGATTCAAATAAGAGTGGAGATTCGCAAGCTAATATAAATTCAGGTTCTACAGGTGGAAATAACATACATTCAAATTCATCTGCGGGAACATCTTCAACTGGTGGATTATCAGGAACAAGTTCAGTAGTAGTAAATGGAACAGACAAAACTCAAAAAGTTGATAAAGCATCAATTCAAGCAAAAGTAAACGAATTAGTAGAATTACTACAGAAACAAGATATAACAAAAGAGGAGTTAGTACAGATAATTAACAAAAAATTGAAAAGTAAAACAGATATTATTGCTGAAATTAGTGATTCTAAGTCAATAAATATTAAACTTAATAAAAGAATGGATAGTTTAATTGAATTGATGAAAAAAAATAATATGTCAAATAGCCAAATATTAATGGCATTTACTGGTGGATTTGTAAGTGCAAAATCTTCAAAAAGTTCAAGTAACATATCAGGTCGATTAAGTAATGTGACAAACAAATCAGAAAATAGTGAGGATATAAATAAAACTATAGAAGAGAAAGAGAAAGTTATTATAGATAAGGCTAAAGATATTATTGATAATAAAAAGGATAAGAAAATTTAAATAAATATATTTAAGCTAAAGAATAAAAAATAATACACGATAGAAAAGGGAGGGAGAATAATTGTTAGTAACATTAATAGGCAAAAAATCAATACATAAAATAGTTTTACCACAGACTACAGTAGGAAATTATTGGATAACAGATAAAACAGAAGAAAAAGAAAAAAAACTTGTTAATATAGAGGGAAAAGCAGGAAAATGGCAAGTGGTAAGTAATAATTATGTAAAAGTGATAAACTCAAAATTTATAAATGTTACAAATAATAGTATCTCTGTAATTCCAAGTAGAGAAAAGGTTACAGAAAGAGTTATATTACAAGAATATAGTATGTATGGCATATGTATTGGAAACTTAGAAGAATTATACATCTTATATTGCTCTCCTGTTTATGAAAATAGTTTTGAACATCTTAATATAAAAAATACGAAAGAAATATATATAGGAAGTAATAATCAAAACCATATTGAATATAATAATATCTTAGTAAAAAATACGCATGCAAGAATCTATAAAGATTCAGGAAGATGGGTAATAGAGAATTTGGATAACAGATTTGGAACATTTGTAAATAATATGCCTATCTTTGGGGAAACAAAAATTTTGTTTAATGGCGACGTTATTTTTATTATGGGACTTAAAGTAATAATGATGGGAAATAGTATTTTTATAAATAATCCCCAAAATGCGGTTAGATATAATAGTAAATATTTTGAACTAGATAAGACTAAATATGTAATAGATAAAACTCAGTCTAGTGAAGATATACAGGAAAATATAGAGTTATATTCTGATAAAGAGTATTTTTCTAGAGCACCAAGAATAAAAAATATAATAGAAACTGAAAAGGTCAAAATAGATGCTCCACCACAAATTCAAGATAAAGAAGATACACCTGCTATATTAGTATTAGGATCAACATTAGCAATGGGATTAATGATGATGATTTCAATTATAACTACTATAGATGGAAGAATAAGTGGTACAGCTACTGCAAAAGATACGGCTTTTTCATTGGCTATGGCAGTGGCAATGCTTATAAGTATAATTGTATTTCCGATTTTGAATGTTAAATATGATAAAAGGAGAAAAAAACGTTACGAAGAGAAACGTCAAAAAAGATATACTGAATATTTGAATAAAAAGAGAAAAGTAATAGAAAAAATTATGTCTAAACAAAAGGCAATTCTTTTTGAAAATTATGTATCTGCAGAAGAATGTACAAAAATAATATTAGAAAAAGGGCCAAGACTTTGGGAAAGGAAAATTGAAGATTATGACTTTTTACAAGTTAGACTAGGAATAGGTGATGTGCCACTAAAAATCGAAATACAATATCCTGAAGAATCTTTTGCTATGGAGGATGATAATTTAGTAGATATATTAAATGATATTGCAGAAAAATCAAAAACATTAAAAGATGCACCAATAGTCACATCATTAATTGAAAAAGATGTAGTAGCATTAGTAGTAAAAAATAATGAAACATTTAAAAAGTTTATGCAATCTCTTATTGTACAATTAATAGCATTTCATAGTTATGAAGATTTAAAACTTGTATTTTTATTAAAAAAAGATAATGATAATTATTGGGATTATGTAAAAATGTTGCCACATGTTTGGAACAATACAAAACAAATAAGATTTTATGCTGATAATTATGAAGATATGAAAGAAGTATCTAAATATCTTGAAGATGAAATGAAAGAAAGAATGCAATATGATGAAAACATGGATTATAGAGCATTTAGTCCATATTATTTAATAATAACAGATGATTACACTAAAATAGAAAATTTGAGAATAATAACAGAAATGTTGAAATCAAAAAAGAATCTGGGATTTAGTCTTTTGTGTATCACAGAAGATATGACACAACTTCCAAATGAATGTAAAACATTTATAACATTAGAAAATAATACAGGAGTTATATTTGATAGTGAAATGTCATCAAATAACCAAAGAAAAATCACATTTGATACATCATTTACAATCTTCTTTGAGAAAATATGTCAAACAATATCAAATATACCGATTAGATATATGAGAACAGGTAGTGGACTGTTGCCAAATACATATACATTTTTAGAAATGTATGATGTGGGATTAATAGAACAGTTAAATGTTTTAGAAAGATGGAGAAAAAATGATTCTACATTATCATTAAAAGCACCAATAGGGATAGATTCATCAGGGATGCCAATTGTTTTAGATATTCACGAAAAAATGCATGGTCCACATGGACTTATTGCAGGTAGTACAGGTTCTGGTAAGAGTGAATTTATAATAACATATATTTTATCTTTGGCAATTAATTATCAGCCTGATGATGTTACATTTTTATTAATAGATTATAAAGGTGGAGGATTAGCAGGAGCTTTTTCAAAAGGGCAGATAAAATTACCTCATCTAGTAGGAACTATTACAAATATTGATACAATAGGGTTACAAAGGTCTTTGGCATCAATACAAAGTGAATTAAAAAGAAGACAAATAAAATTTAATGAAGCTAGAAACATGATAGATGAAGGAACAATAGATATCTATAAATATCAAAAATTATATCATGAGGGTATAATAAAAGAGCCAATACCTCATTTGTTAATAATTTGTGATGAGTTTGCTGAATTAAAGCAACAACAAGAAGAATTTATGGATGAATTAATAAGTGTTTCAAGAATAGGTAGAAGCTTAGGTGTTCACTTGATATTAGCAACACAAAAACCTGCTGGAATTGTAAATGATCAAATTAGAAGTAATAGCAAATTTGCTATATGTTTAAAAGTGCAAGATAGAGAAGATAGTATGGATGTTATAAAAAAACCAGATGCTGCAAGTTTAAGAGGAGCTGGACAATTTTATATGCAAGTTGGTAATGACGATTATTTTGTATTAGGACAATCAGCATGGTCAGGAGCACCATATTATCCATCTGATATGGCAAAAAGGAAAATTGATAATTCAATACAGTTTATTTCTAATATAGGAGCACCTATAAAAGAAGTAGCAGATCCATCGCAAAAAGTAATAAGTAGTAAGGGTGAACAATTAACAAATATTGTTAAATATATATATCACTTAGCAAAGCAAGAACAAATTCAAACACATAATTTATGGTTAGATAGTATACCTGAGACTATATTTGTAGAAGATTTAAAGAAAAAATATCATGTTAAAGATTTAAAAGATGGGATAAATGTTATACTTGGTGAATATGATGACCCATATAATCAAAGACAAGGTCTAGTTAATTTAAATCTTTTAAATGTGGGAAATATAGTTGTATATGGAAATGCAGAAAGTGGAAAAGAAACATTATTGGGAACAATAATTTACAATCTAATTACATCATATGATGCAACAAAAGTTATTATATATGCACTTGACTTTGGAAGTGAGGCATTAAAAATATATAGAAATGCACCACAAGTTGGAGATGTGGTTTTAGCAAATGAAAATGAAAAAATTTCTAGATTTTTTGATATGATACAAAAGGAAATAAAAGATAGAAAAGAAACTTTGTCAAATTATAATGGAGATTATGAATTATTTGTAAAAACAGGCAATAAGCCAATGCCGATGATGGTAGTTATTTTAAATAATTATGAAGCATTTTCAGAAATTACTCAAGAGGAATATGAAGACATACTTTTAACAATTACAAGAGAAGGTGCTAAATGTGGGATAATATTTATTACTACAGTTAGTGTTTATAATGCGATGAGATATAGATTAACACAAAATTTTAAAAAGAAAATAGTATTACAATTAAATAATGAAGATGATTATTTTAATATATTTGATAAAATAGGAAAGAAAAGACCATCACATATTTTTGGAAGAGGATTGATAACTATAGATAGTGATGAAATTTATGAATTCCAAACTGCTAAAATATGTGAACAAGCAGAATATAATGCATATGTGCAGGAAATTATTAATACATTGGATACTACAGAGCAACCATCTGCACCAAGTATTCCAATTATTCCTGATAAAATAACACTGAAAGATTTTGAACCAAATTTAAAAGATATACAAACATTACCAATTGGCTTAACAAAAAAACAACTAAAAATAGCTACATATGATTTTACAAAAAGACTTATGAATATTATTGTATCTAAAAATTTAAATGATGTTGTAGAATTTTTATATTATGTTATTGAAGAAATAAAAAAATTACAAAATTTGAATATAGTTATATTAAATGCAGAAATACCATCTGTAGGACAAAAAGAAAAAACAAAAATAGAATATCAAAATTTTGTGAAAAACTTTGAAAAAAATAAACAAAATACGTTATGTATAATAATAGGAATTGATAAATTTATAAATGAATTTGTAGAAGATACAGAATTTAATGAAGTTTTAAAAACAGCTGAAGAAATAGGGTTATATAATTTTATAATAGTAGAAACTGTAAATAAATTAAAAAACCATGAATATGATAATTGGTATAAATCATATGTATCAAATGATTTTGGAATATATGTTGGAAACGGAATTGATGATCAATATCTTATTAGTATAGATGATAGGCAAGATTTGGTAAATAATTGTGGAAGAAGCTATGGATATATTGTAAGACAGGGTATTCCAACACTTATAAAATTGTTAGGTATGAGAGAAAGTAGTGATGATAATGGATAAAGTTTTAGTAAAATTGTATGTTCCTATTATAGAAGAACAATATGATGTATGGCTACCATTAAATCAAAAGGTTTATAATATAATTAATCTACTTATGAAAGCTATATATGAGATTACAGGAGGATATTATAAACCTAGTAAAATACCAATTTTATATGATAAATTAACTGGTATGCCATATGATATAAATTTGAGCATAAAAAACTGTAACATGAGAAATGGAGCAGAAATAATATTAATATAGAAATTAGGAGGCTTTTCTCCTAATTTTTTTGTTACATTTTATGATTATAGGTAGTTGTAACCAAAAATTAAAAAATCACAGAAAATCTATTGACAAATAAGCTTGAAATCTGATATAATATCATATGAATTTTTACACTTTAAAAAATTAAAATCAAATGAAAAATAATAGATCAAAACAATTTAAATCAAATGTTTCCAATTTTAAGAAAAGAGGAATTAAATATAGAAAACTGCAAAATAACTTAAAATGTAAAGCAGGCGTTTTAAGCTTTTGTAAGAGCTATATTCTAAGAGGGACTTTTCCTAAAATCAAATAAATTATTCTGCTTTAATTTTATTTAAGGAGTGATTTTTTTTGAAACTAAAAGAAATTCAATACGAAAAAGCCTCAAGAAAAGATTTTGCCAAAGTTGGAGATTTTATCGAAATGCCGAACCTAATTAAAGTACAAAAAGATTCATATGATTGGTTTGTAGAAGAAGGATTAGGAGAAGTATTAAAAGATATATCACCAATAGAAGACTATTCAGGTAATCTTGTTCTTGAGTTTTTTGATTATTTCATGGAAGAAAAAACAAAATACACATTAGAAGAAGCAAAAGAAAGAGATGCTACATATTCAACAAGATTACATGTAAAAGTAAGATTAATTAACCGTGAGACAGGAGAAATTAAAGAACAAGAAATTTATTTAGGTGATTTCCCTTTAATGACAGATAGTGGAACATTTATTATAAATGGTGCAGAAAGGGTTGTAGTAAGCCAATTAGTACGTTCACCAGGATGTTATTATGACGAAATATTTGATACAAAAACAGGTAAAAAGACATATACATCTACAGTTATGCCACTAAGAGGAGCATGGCTTGAATATGAAACAGATGGAAATGATATTTTTTGGGTGCGTGTAGATAGAACAAGAAAAGTTCCAGTTACAACATTATTAAGAGCAATTGGAATTATTTCAGATGACCAAATAAGAGATTTATTTGGAGAAGAAGAAATGCTTACAGCCACAATAGCAAAAGATCCAATTAAAACACAAGAAGATGCTTTAATTGAAATATATAAAAAATTAAGACCAGGTGAATTACCAACAGTAGATGCTGCTAGAAATTTATTTAATGGATTATTTTATGATAATAGAAGATATGACTTAGCAAAAGTTGGAAGATATAAATTTAACCAAAAATTAGGACTAGCAGGTAGAATAAAAGGTAAAGTTTCAGCTGAAGATATTGTAGATACAGAAACTGGAGAAGTTTTTGTTCAAGCAGGAGAAGTAATTTCAGAAGAAGTAGCAGAAAATATTCAAAATTCAGGAATAAATATTGTAGATATTATGCAAGGAGAAAGAAAAGTAAGAATTATTGGTAATAGTACAGTTAATATCTACAAAATATTACCAAATGTAGATTTAAGCACATTACATTTTAAGGAAAATGTTAATTATGATGTACTTAAAAACATATTAGATAATACAGAAGAAAAAGATTTATTAAAGATTTTAAAAGAGAGATATGATGAATTAGTACCAAAACATATCACAACAGAAGATATGATAGCTTCTATTAATCTTTTACTTAATTTATCACATGGATTAGGTAAAAAAGATGATATAGACCATTTATCAAATCGTAGAATTCGTTGTGTAGGAGAACTTTTGCAAAATCAATTTAGAATTGGTTTAGCAAGACTTGAAAGAGTAGTACGTGAAAGAATGACAATACAAGATTTAGATGTAGTAACACCACAAACATTAATAAATACAAAACCTATTACATCAGCAATACGTGAATTCTTTGGAAGTTCACAATTATCACAATTTATGGATCAAACAAACCCTCTTTCAGAATTAACACATAAAAGAAGAATATCAGCATTAGGACCAGGAGGATTAACAAGGGAAAGAGCAGGATTTGAAGTACGTGATGTTCACTATACACATTATGGTAGATTATGTCCAATAGAGTCACCTGAAGGACCAAACATAGGATTAATATCTGCACTTTCATCATTTGCAAATATTAATGAATATGGATTTATAGAAACACCTTATAGAAAAATAGACCCTGAAACACATAGAGCAACTGATATTGTCGAATATATGAGTGCAGATGTAGAAGATAATTATATTATTGCACAAGCATCTGAACCAATGAATGAAAAAGGTGAATTTATTAATAATAGAATTAGAGTAAGATTTAAAAATGACATAATAGAAGTTGATAAAAATCAAGTTCAATATGTTGACGTGTCACCAAAACAATTAGTTTCTATAGCTGCAGCAATGATACCATTTTTAGAACATGATGATGCAAAAAGATCACTTATGGGAGCAAACATGCAACGTCAAGCAGTTCCATTAATGATTACAGAAAGACCAATTGTAGGAACAGGTATTGAATATAGAGCAGCTAAAGATTCAGGAATATTAGTATTAGCTGAAGATGATGGTGTTGTAGAAAAAGTTACAGGAGATAGTATTACTGTAAAATACAATAATGGAAAAACGGTTGTACATAAATTACGTAAATTTAAAAGAACAAATGGTGGAACATGTATAAATCAAAAACCAATAGTAAAAAAAGGTGAGATAGTAAAAAAAGGTGATAGTATTGCAGATGGACCATCAACTAAAGATGGAGAAATGTCACTTGGAAAAAATGTATTAGTTGCCTTTTCTACATGGGAAGGTTATAACTATGAAGACGCTATCTTATTAAATGAAAGACTAGTAAAAGAAGATGTATTTACATCAATACATATAGAAGAATATGATTGTGAATGTAGAGATACAAAATTAGGACCTGAAGAAATAACAAGAGATATACCAAATGTTGGTGATGATGTACTAAAAGATTTAGACGAAAATGGTATTATTAGAATTGGTGCAGAGGTAAGACCAGGAGATATTTTGGTTGGAAAAGTTACACCAAAAGGTGAAACAGAATTAACAGCAGAAGAAAGATTGTTAAGAGCAATATTTGGAGAAAAGGCTAGAGAGGTTAGAGATACATCACTACGTGTACCACATGGAGAAGCTGGAACAATTGTTGATGTAAAAATCTTTACTAGAGATAATTCAGATGAATTAGGTCCAGGTGTTAATCAAATAATTAGATGTTATATTGCAACAAAAAGAAAAATATCAGTTGGAGACAAGATGGCTGGACGTCATGGTAATAAAGGTGTTATCTCAAGAGTATTACCAGAAGAAGATATGCCATTTATGCCTGATGGAACACCAATAGATATTTTACTTAACCCACTTGGTGTACCTTCTCGTATGAATCTAGGACAAATCTTAGAAGTACATTTGGGAGGAGCTGCAAAAGCTTTAGGATGGCATGTATCAACACCTGTATTTGATGGTGCAACACAAGAAGATGTAGAAGAAATATTAAAAGAAGCTGGAATGTCACCAGATGGAAAGACAATATTATATGATGGTAGAACAGGAGATCCTTTTGCTAAACCAGTAACAGTTGGTGTTATGTATATGTTAAAATTACACCACTTAGTAGATGACAAAATACATGCTCGTTCAACAGGTCCATACTCACTAGTTACACAACAACCACTTGGAGGTAAAGCACAATTTGGTGGACAACGTTTTGGAGAGATGGAAGTTTGGGCATTAGAGGCATATGGAGCAGCATATACATTACAAGAAATGCTTACTGTAAAATCAGATGATGTTGTTGGACGTGTTAAAACATATGAAGCAATTGTTAAAGGAGAAAATATACCTGAACCAGGTGTACCAGAAAGCTTTAAAGTTTTAGTAAAAGAATTACAATCATTAGGATTAGATGTAAGATTATATTCAGAAGATAATCAAGAATTAGAACTTAAAGAAAATATAGAAGATGGTATTGAATATGATCCTGAACAAGACAAAAAACTATTATCTGAAGAAGAAGTTATAGAAGCAGATGATTTAGAAGATGGATATATTGACGAATCTTTGGAAGACGATGACATGATTGAAGATGAAAGTGATGAACTATTTGATGGTCTAGATGATGAAGGAGAAGAAGATATATTTGATTCTGATTTAGCAAATGATAATATAGATAATGATGAAGATAATATTTAATTAAATAAATTTTAGAAAGTTTAAAAGCGACAGGATGGAATTGTTCGAGCAGTGGATAGCTTTTAAATTGTTCTAAAATTACCCAAATAAAAAAGTTATAGGGGGAAATAGAACGTGGACGAATTGGATATTTTTAATAAATTAAAAATAGGTATTGCATCAGATGAAAAAGTAAGGGAATGGTCAAAAGGTGAAGTAAAAAAACCTGAAACTATTAATTATAGAACATTAAAACCTGAAAAGGATGGTTTATTTTGTGAGAGAATATTTGGACCAACAAAAGACTGGGAATGTCATTGTGGTAAATATAAAAGAGTAAGATATAAAGGGATAGTTTGTGACCGTTGTGGTGTAGAAGTAACAAAAGCAAAAGTTAGACGTGAAAGAATGGGACATATTGAACTTGCAGCACCTGTGGCACATATATGGTATTTTAAAGGAATACCTAGTAGAATTGCATTAATGCTAGATGTATCACCAAGAAATTTGGAGAAAGTTATATATTTTGCTTCATATATTGTTATAGATAAAGGTACAACAGATTTGGAAAAATGCCAAGTTTTAAATGAAAAAGAATATCATGAAGCTGAAGAAAAATTTGGAAGAGGATCATTTAAAGCACAAATGGGAGCAGAAGCAATACGTACATTGCTAGAAGGAATTGATTTGGATAAATTATCAGCTTCTATAAAAAAGGAAATTGAAAAAGCTAGCGAACAGAAAAAAACAAAATTAGTAAAAAGATTAGATACAGTCGAAGCTTTTAGAATTTCAGGAAACAGACCTGAATGGATGGTAATGGGTGTTGTACCTGTTATTCCACCTGAATTAAGACCAATGGTTCAACTAGATGGTGGTAGATTTGCAACATCAGATTTAAATGACTTATATCGTAGAGTTATAAATAGAAATAATAGATTAAAAAGATTATTAGAGTTAGGTGCACCAGAAATTATTGTACGTAATGAGAAACGTATGTTACAAGAATCTGTTGATGCATTAATAGATAATGGTAGACGTGGTAGACCTGTAACAGGAGCTGGAAATAGACCTTTAAAATCTTTATCAGATATGTTAAAAGGTAAACAAGGACGTTTCCGTCAAAACTTGCTTGGAAAACGTGTGGATTATTCAGGACGTTCAGTTATTGTTGTTGGACCTGAACTTAAAATATATCAATGTGGACTTCCAAAAGAGATGGCAATTGAATTATTTAAACCATTTGTTATGAAAGAACTAGTTGGTAGAAATTTAGCACAAAACATTAAAAATGCTAAAAGAATGGTAGAAAGATTAAACCCTGAGGTTTGGGGAATATTGGAAGATGTTATAAAAGATCATCCAGTTATGCTAAACAGAGCTCCAACATTACACAGACTTGGAATTCAAGCATTTGAACCAGTTTTAGTAGAGGGTAGAGCTATAAAATTACACCCACTTGTTTGTGAAGCATTTAATGCAGACTTTGATGGAGACCAAATGGCTATACACTTACCATTATCACCTGAAGCACAAGCAGAATCAAGATATCTAATGTTATCAACAAATAATTTACTTAAACCACAGGATGGTAAACCAGTTGCTGTACCTAGACTAGACATGATTTTAGGAAGTTATTATTTAACAATGACTCTTGATGGAGAAAAAGGAGAAGGAACTTATTTCCGTGATCCTGATGAAGCCATCATGGCATTTGAAAATAATGATGTTGATATACATGCTAAAATTTTTGTTAGAATAACAAAAGAAATTGATGGGGAGATTAAAACTAAAAAAATAGAAACAAGTGTTGGAAGAATTATATTTAACCAAGGAATTCCTCAAGATTTAGGATTTGTAGATAGAAAAGAAGATCCATTCCAATATGAAATAAATTTCCCTGTAATGAAAAAATCTATGGGAACAATAATAGAAAGAGTAATAAGATTACATGGATTAACAGAATCTGCAGAAGTAATTGATTATATCAAAGCATTAGGATTTAAATATTCTACACTTGCAGGTATTACATTCTCTATGAGTGATGTTGAAGTACCACCAGCTAAAAAACAATTACTTGAAGAAGCGGATAAACAAATAGAAAATATACGTAAGCAATATGCAAGAGGTCTTATTACAAATGAAGAGCGTTATAACGCGGTTATTAAAGTTTGGGAAAATACTACAAATGAAGTTAGTAAAGCAATGGAAGAAAATTTTGATGATTTAAATCCTATATATATGATGGTTAAATCAGGAGCCCGTGGTAATATGAACCAATTACGTCAGATTGCAGGTATGAGAGGATTAATGGCAAGTACAACAGGTAAAGCTGTTGAGATACCAATAAAATCATCATTTGCAGATGGATTAGATGCATTGGAATACTTTATATCTGCACATGGAGCAAGAAAAGGACTTTCAGATACAGCATTAAGAACAGCGGATTCTGGATATTTAACAAGAAGATTAGTTGATGTATCACAAGATATTATTGTAAGAGAAGCTGATTGTGGTACAGAAGAAGGAATATTAGTATATGATATAAAAGATGGAAATCAAATAATAGAAAAAATGCAAGAAAGACTAGTTGGAAGATTTGCATTACAAGATGTTATTGATCCAAAAACAAATGAAGTTATTGTAGACAAAGATACAATGATAACAGAACCAATTGCAGATAAAATAGTTGAGGCTGGAATTGAAAAATTAGAAGTACGTTCTGTATTAGGTTGTCATTCAAAACATGGAGTTTGTCAAAAATGTTATGGTATGGGCTTAGCAAGAAGAGATTTAGTATCAATTGGTGAATCAGTTGGAATTATTGCAGCACAATCAATTGGAGAACCAGGAACACAGCTTACAATGAGAACAATACACTCTGGTGGTGTTGCAGGTGTTGCAGATATAACACAAGGTCTTCCTAGAGTTGAAGAATTATTTGAAGCTAGAAAACCAAAAGGATTAGCTATTATTTCTGAAATAGCGGGAAAGGTAAAAATAAAAGAGACAAAGAAGAAAAAAGAGGTAATAGTAACAAGCAAAGATGATTCTAGAACATATACAATTCCATTTGGATCAAAAATGAAAGTAAATAATGGAGATATGGTAGAAGTAGCTCAACCATTAATTGAGGGATCAGTAAACCCAAGCGAACTTTTAGCAATTAAAGGACCAAAAGGTGTATATGAATATTTAATTTCGGAAGTACAAAAAGTTTATAGAAACCAAGGTGTTGATATAAATGATAAACATATTGAAGTTATAGGTAGACAAATGCTTAAGAAAGTAAGAATTGATGATAATGGAGATACAGATATGTTCCCAGGTGCTTTAATTGACATGTATGAGTTTGAAGATAAAAATAATGAGGCAATTAAAGAAGGTAAACGTCCTGCAACAGGTAAAAGAGTTTTACTTGGAATTACAAAAGCATCTCTTGCAACAGATAGTTTCTTATCTGCAGCATCATTCCAAGAAACAACAAGAGTACTTACAGATGCAGCAGTTAAAGGAAAAGTGGATGATTTAGTAGGACTTAAAGAAAATGTTATAATTGGTAAATTAATCCCAGCAGGTACTGGAATGAAAAAATACCAAGACATAAAAATAAATACTGAATTAGCAGAAAAAGAAGAACTTTAGGGAGTAATCCTTAAAGTTCTTTAAAAATTAAAAAAATTAATTGAAAAAAGTCAATATTATTGATATAATTTACACATAATAAAATCATTAAATAATTAAAAAAGGAAGAATATATATGAAGAATTTAATAAAAAATCAAAAAGGTTCAATAACAATTTTAGTAATTGCAAGTATTTTATTTATTTTAATAGTTCTAGTAAATTTATTTTTATGGGCTGGAAATACAACTAATTCTCAAAGTAAAGAGATAGAATTAATACAAGAAGAATATAATGTAACAGATGACGAGATGACAGAAGCATATTTAAATGCGATTAAATAAGGTGTTAAAATTGACAAATCCTCAAAAATAAGGTAAAATAGTAGTATTAATTTAAAATTTTACATAGTTATAATATTATATCTATGTAAAATAAAATGTAACTAAAAAGAAATAATTGTTGAAAAAGTGATTGTGTTTTTTCAACTAGAAAGGATTGTATTAAAAAATGCAAAACACAAATAGAAAAGTTTTTGATTATATAATATCAAAAACTAAAATATACTTAATAATTATATTATTCTTATTGATAATTATTAGTATATATAATAATAATATGATATTTCCATCAGTTATTATGTATTTATTAATATTAGGGTATACGTATTTTGCAAATAATAAGAGAAAAAATGAGATATCTGAAACATTGCAAGATTTGATGTTAAATGTAGATACTGCCGCAAAGAGTACATTAATAAATTCTCCTTTTCCATTAATTGTTTTAGAGACAAATGGAAAAATAATATGGCGTAGTTCAACATTTGTTTCAGAGTTTGAAAAAGTAGATATAAATTCATACATAGATGATATGATATTTGAAATAAAAAATGATATAGAAAAACAAAAAGATATACAAAAACAAAAATTTCAATCATGTATTGAAAGAGAAATTGCAATACAAGATAAAATCTATAAAATAGTGGGAAGATATGTTAGCTCTCGTAATAAAGATAAAAAAACAGCAAAAGAATATATGGTAATATTATATTTTATAGATGTAACAGAAAATAGAACATTACAGCAAAAATATAAAGATTCTCGCTCATGTGTAGAGATAATTATGGTAGATAATTATGAGGAAAATATGCAATTAATAGATAGTGAAGAAAAAGCGCAAATTATTGCAGAAATAGATAAAGCAATATTTGAATGGACAAATGAATCAAATGGAATCTTAATAAAAACAGACCGTGATAGATATGTTTATATTTTTGAACAAAGATATCTAGAAGAAGTAAAGGAAGACAAATTTAGTATATTAGATAAGATAAAGGAAATAAATACAGGAGAAAAATTCCAATTTACTTTAAGTATAGCTGTATCAAATGAAGGAGATACAGATAAAGATAAATATAAATCAGCACAAGTAGCAATGGACTTAGTTTTAGGTAGAGGTGGAGACCAGGCAGTTGTCAGAGAAAATGAAATATATCGTTTTTTCGGTGGAAGAGCTCAAGAAGTAGAAAAGCGTACTAAAGTAAAAGCTCGTGTTGTAGCACATGCATTAGAGAACTTGATTAAAGAATCAGATAAGGTGTTAATAATGGGACATCAAAATCCTGATATTGATGCAATGGGTTCAGCAATGGGAATTTACCGTCTAGCAAAAAGTTTAAATAAAAATGCATATATTGTGTATAATGGGCAAAGTTATGCTTTAGATACATTTAAAAAAGAACTAGATAAAAACGAAGAATATGAAGATTTATTTATAAGTAAAGAAGTTGCTATGGAAAATATAGAAGAAAACACATTATTAGTTGTAGTAGATACTCATAAAAAAAATTATGTAGAAGAGCCACAATTAATAGATAAAGTCGAGAAAATAGTTATAATTGACCACCATAGGAGAAGTGAGGATTATATAGAAAATTCTATACTTACATTCCAAGAAGTATATGCTTCTTCAACTGCAGAACTAGTTACAGAACTTATGCAATATACAGAAGTAAATGTTGAATTAAAAACAATAGAAGCAGAAAGTTTATATGCCGGAATAATGATGGATACAAAAAACTTTACATTTAAAACAGGTGTAAGAACATTTGAAGCAGCAGCTTATTTACGTAGATGTGGTGTTGATATTATTAGAGTAAAAAAATGGTTCCAAAGTGATTTATCTAATTTTAACAAAATAGCAGATATTGTTAAGTCTGCTGAAATTGTAAATCAAAGTATCGCAATTGCAATGAATAATCAAAAAGAAAAAGATGTCAGTGTAGTATGTGCAAAAGCTGCAGATGAGCTTTTAACAATTAGTAATATCACAGCTTCTTTCGTATTAGGAGATATGGGTGACAAAATTTGTATAAGTGGTAGATCATTAGGAGATATCAATGTACAATTAATCCTAGAAAAGCTAGGCGGTGGCGGACATATTACATTAGCAGGTGCACAGGTTGAAGGAAAAAGCATGGAAGAGGTAAAAGGGGAGTTAATTGGTTGTATTAATGATTATTTTGCTTAGTTGAAAAATAATTACAATTTTGGCGTCGTCAAACCGCATTTAAAATTTAATCAACGTACAACTCATATATGAGAAAGGATTGTGAATAATATGAAGGTAATATTAAAACAAGATATAAAAGGAGTAGGAAAAAAAGATGAAATAATAAATGCTTCAGATGGATATGCACGAAATTTTTTATTTCCAAAAGGATTAGCTGTAGAAGCAAATGCACAAAATATGGCAAACTTAAAAGCAAAGCAAGATTCAAATGCTTATAGAAAAGATCAAGAAAAACAAGAAGCAAGAAAACAAGCTGAACATATAAAAAAGATAATGCTAACTATTCCAGTAAAAGCTGGGGAAAATGGGAAAATATTTGGAGGTGTATCTTCAAAAGAGATAGCAGAATTATTGCAAAAAACACACAATATTATTGTAGATAAAAAGAAAATAGATTTAAAAGAAACAATAAAAGAATTAGGAATAAAAACCGTAGAAATCAAGTTATATGAAGGTGTAATTGCAAAATTAAAAATTAATGTAATTAAAGGTTAAAAATAGATTATTACATAAACAATGACAAAGACTTTTAAATATTGCGGATAATACAAGTAAAAAAGTCTGTTATTGTTTTTTTAAACTAATTAAGGGAAGGAATGAAACCTAAAATGGAAGTAGGAAAAGTACCACCACATGACTTAGAAGCGGAGCAGGCAGTTATTGGAAGTATGCTTACAGATAATGATGCTGTAATTTCTAGTATAGAGGTATTAAAGCCTGAAGATTTTTATAGAGAGGATAACAAAATAATATATACAGCAATGGTTAACTTATATAATAGGGCAGAGCCAATAGATTTAATAACAGTAAAATCAGAACTAGAATCCATGGGAAAGTTTGACCAGGTAGGTGGAATAGAATATATAGCAGAATTACCTGAAAAAGTTCCAACAACAGCAAATGCAAATAAATATATTAAAATTGTAGAAGAAAAATCAATATTGAGAAACTTAATAAAAACTGCAAATGAAATAATAGAACTTGGATATGATCCAACAGAAGAATTAGATGATATTATGGAAGGTGCAGAAAAGAAAATTTTTAATCTAATGCAAGATAAAAATCAAAAAGGATATGCACAGCTTAAAGATGTTTTAGTAGATAGTTTTACACAATTAGAGGAATTGTATAATAGAAAACAACATATAACAGGTATACCAAGTGGATTTGCAGATTTGGATTATAGAACAGCAGGTTTCCATGGTTCAGAACTTATTCTAATAGCTGCAAGACCAGCAATGGGAAAATCAGCATTTGCTTTAAATATTGCGACACATGTAGCTGTTAGAGCTAAAAAACCAGTTGCAATATTTAGTTTAGAGATGTCAAAGGAACAAATGGTAAATAGAATTTTATGTAGTGAAGCAATGGTTGATAGTAATAAAGTAAGGACAGGAAAATTAGAAGAAGAAGATTGGGCAAAACTTGCAGAAACTATTGGACCATTGTCAGAAGCACAAATATTTATTGATGATACACCACGGAATATCAATTACTGAAATTAGGGCAAAATGTAGAAAACTAAAATTGGAAAAAGACATAGGAATGGTTGTAATTGACTATTTACAATTGATTCAAGGTTCTAATAAAAGGAATGGAAGTCGTGAGCAAGAAATTTCTGAAATTAGTCGTTCTTTAAAAATATTAGCAAAAGAATTAGATGTACCAGTAATAGCTTTATCACAATTATCTAGAGCTGTTGAACAAAGACCTGACCATAGACCTATGCTTTCAGATTTACGTGAATCTGGAGCGATTGAGCAAGATGCAGATATAGTTATGTTTTTGTATCGTGATGATTATTATAATGAAGATAGTGAAAAGAAAAACATTGCAGAAGTAATAATTGCAAAACATAGAGGCGGATCTACAGGAACAATTGATTTAGGATGGTTTGGTACATATACAAAATTTGTTAATTTGGAAAAAAGATTTGAATAAGACTTAATAATAGTTACAATGAATTTATGCTAAGGAATGTGAATATGTATGGAAGAAAAAGTATTACAAACTATAAAAAAGTACAATTTAATACAAAATAATGACAAAATAATTTTAGCAGTTTCAGGTGGGCCTGACTCTATTGCAATGCTAAATTGTTTATTTAATTTAAAAATAAAATTAGAGGAAAAAGAAAATTTAAGATTTCAAATTTATGTAGCACATGTTAATCATATGATAAGAGAAGAAGCAAAATCAGATGAAACATATGTACAAGAATTGTGTGATAAGCTAAATATTCCATTTTTTTCTAAAAGTATAGATGTAAAGAAAATAGCACATAATAATAAAATGGGAATAGAAGAAACAGGAAGAATGGAAAGATATAATTTTTTTGATGAAATTATGCAAGAACTTAGTGGAAATAAGATTGCAATTGCACATAATAAAAATGATAAAATAGAAACAATTATAATGCATTTATTAAGAGGAACAGGATTAAATGGATTAATAGGTTTAGAACCTATAAAAAACAATAAATATATTAGACCTTTATTAGAATGTTCTAGACAGGAAATTGAAGAATATTGTGAAAAAAATAATTTAAATCCAAAAATTGATAAAACAAATTTTGATAATACATATACAAGAAATAAAATCAGGAATATAGTAATTCCCTATGTAAAACAAGAGTTTAATCCAAACATTATAGAAACATTAGACAGATTATCAGATCTTGTTAAAGAAGAAGAATTGTATATAACAAAACAAGTAGAAAAAATATATAGGGAAATATGTATATGTGAAAGTAAATCAAAAATAATTCTTAACTTAAAACAATTTAATTACCAAGATAAAGTCATAAAATCAAAAATTCTGTTATATACTATTACAAAGATTTTTGGAGATAGTAAAGGTGTAGAAAAAATACATATAGAAGATTTAATAAAACTATGTAGTAATAATATTGGTAATAAATATTTAATGCCAAATAAAAATTTAAAAGTTTTAGTAAAAAATGGACAAATTTATTTTATAGACCAAAGGCAAGTATCCGTAGAAAGTTAGAAAAGTACATAAGATTGTCACAAAAAAGACACAAAAAAACACTTGAAAAACACACATTTATATGTTATAAATTCAAGTGAAAAAAACATTGCATTAACTAGAAGGAGGAATTATTTTGAAAAATAATATAAAGACATTAGCAATGTGGCTAATAATAGGTGTTATTTTTATAATTGTATTATCATCTGTAATGGAAAACTCAAACAAAAAGATGAAATACTCTGAATTAATTACAAATATTAATGAAGGAAAAGTAGAGGCAATCCAAATTGAATCAGATGGTAAAACAGCAAATGTAGAATTAACAGATGACAAAGTTATAAAACAAGTTAATATTCCAAATATGGAAAACTTTATGAATTATACACAAGATTTTATAAAAAATGGATCATTTACATTAGAAGAAAAGTCTCAATCTATTTTTGTAACAATTCTTAGTTTCTTAACTCCATTTGGATTACTAATAATTTTCTTTATATTTTGGTTCTTAATGATGGGTGGAGCAAATGGAGCACAAGGAGGAGGAAAAACATTATCTTTTGGTAAAAGTAAGGCAAAGATGATGACTCCAGCAGACAGAAATAAAATATCTTTTGATGATGTAGCAGGTGTTGATGAGGAAAAAGAAGAATTACAAGAAATAGTAGAATTCTTAAAAAATCCAAAAAAATTCACAGATATGGGAGCAAGAATACCAAAAGGAGTTTTATTAGTAGGTCAACCAGGTACAGGTAAAACTCTTTTAGCAAAGGCAGTAGCAGGAGAAGCGGGAGTACCATTTTTTATTATAAGTGGTTCTGATTTTGTTGAAATGTTTGTCGGTGTTGGTGCTTCAAGGGTTAGAGATTTATTTGATGAGGCTAAAAGAAATGCACCATGTATTGTATTTATAGATGAAATTGATGCAGTTGGACGTCAAAGAGGTGCAGGACTTGGTGGTGGACATGACGAAAGAGAACAAACTTTAAATCAATTATTAGTTGAAATGGATGGATTCTCTGAAAATGAAGGTGTTATAGTACTAGCAGCTACAAATAGACCTGATGTACTTGATAAAGCATTATTACGTGCAGGTAGATTTGATAGACAAATTGTAGTAGGTGCACCTGATGTAAAAGCTAGAGAACAAATTTTGGAAGTACATGCAAGAAAGAAAAAATTAGCTGATGATGTAGACTTAAAAGTAATCGCTAAAAATACATCAGGCTTTGCAGGAGCAGATCTTGAAAATGTATTAAATGAGGCAGCATTATTAGCAGCAAGAAGAGGTTTACCACAAATAGGAATGAAAGAAATAGAAGATGCCATGGTTAAAGTAACTATGGGACCTGAAAAAAAGACTAGAGTCAGAAGTGATAAAGAAAATAAATTGGTATCTTATCATGAAGCAGGTCATGCAGTTGTAAGTCAC
The DNA here is from genome assembly GCA_944388015.1 of uncultured Clostridia bacterium. GTDB lineage: Bacteria > Bacillota > Clostridia > TANB77 > CAG-508 > CAG-269. Next base: position 31,921 of record CALXHD010000002.1, read on the forward strand.
TATTTGGAGACTCAAGATCCTGTACATCAAATATCAATTGTTCCAAGAGGAATGGCTGGAGGATATACAATGTATCGTCCAACAGAAGATAAAAACTTTATGTCAAAAACAGAAATGGAGGAAAATATTGTATCTCTACTTGGTGGAAGGGTAGCAGAAGCACTTATCTTAAATGATATTTCAACAGGTGCAAGCAATGATATTGAAAGAGCTACACAGATTGCAAGGAGTATGGTTACAAAATATGGAATGAGTGATAGAATTGGAACAATAACTCTAGGTTCTAGCCAAAATGAAGTATTTTTAGGTAGAGATTTAGCACAATCTAAAGAATATTCAGAAGAAACTGCAGCTATAATCGATGAAGAAGTAAAAAATATTGTTGATAAAGGATATAATAGAGCTAGACAAATTTTGACTGAGCATGTGGATAAATTACATGCAGTTGCACAGATTTTATTAGAAAAAGAAAAAATTGAATCAGATGAATTTGAAGCTATTTTTTCTTAAAATGTAGGAGTTACCATGAAAAATTATTATCAAATATTACAAGTAGATGAAAAAGCATCAGTAGAAATAATAGAAAAAGCATATAAGGTTTTGGTAAAAAGGTATCATCCAGACTTACAAAAAAATGAAAAAAATAAAAGTATATCTGAGCAAAAATTAAAAGAAATTAATGAAGCATATGATGTGCTTTCAGACGAATTTTTAAGAGAACAGTATGATTTTGAATTTAAAAGGGAAAAAGAGGAATTGTATAGAAAAAAATATGGTGAAAAATCATATGAATCTGAAAGAAAGGACTTTAGTAATTACAAAGCTACAACCACTAACAATTCAAAAAAAGAATCTAATAATGATAATTCACTATTAGATGATGAGAAAGAAGAAAAAAGAAGACTGAATCAAAACTTAGGTACTATAAATGGAGTTATGGATCTTTTAAAAACATTATATAAAAGTAGACCTAAGAGGCAAGAATTTAAAGAAATGACAAAAAAGGATTTATTAGCACTTGTCTTAACAATTTTAGTAGTTATAGCAGTAGGTATTTTATTATTCAGCCTCCCTTTTACTAGAGATTGGATGAATGAACTTTTATTCGAAAATCCTGTGTTTAATTTTATAGGTAAGTTTTTTGGAATGTAATATATTTATTTACAGTTATAAAATATATTAAAAATGAATTATATATTATATTTCATAAAATTCCTATAACATAAGGGTTTGACTATTGACAATAT
>CALXHD010000003.1 GCA_944388015.1 uncultured Clostridia bacterium
TTACCTCCAAAAATTATTTATAGTATTATTATACTATCTTTTATAAAAAAAATCTATACAGTTCTGAAAAAATTTTAGCCTACACCTGCGAGACAAATTACTATTTTATTTTATTATATTCTAAACATTTTTCTTCCAATAATTTAAAATTACAACATCTTAATTTCATATTATCTGGTAGTTTTCCGCTATTATATAATTGTCTCAAATAATCACAATAATCTGAATCGACTCTGACTATCTCTAAATTTAGTATCATTATATCTTCCTCCTTAAATTTAGTCTATTATATATTATTTTTTATAAAATTTTCAAAATACCAATTATAAATCTTTTAATTTGTCCACATCTTCTCCTAAAGTAATATCCAAGTTATTAATTATTTTATCAATGTTCCAATCCCACCATTTGATTTTTAGTAAAGTATTAATCTCGTCATCTGAAAATCTTTTCCTAATTTCTTTAATGTCTTAGACATGCCCAACACTCCACCTGCATACAATCCACCTAGATAAATAATGCTATCATAATTATTTATTTGATTAATTTCTCCATAAGGAATTGATTTTATATTAGTTCTTCTTGATAGTTCTTCAGCATATTGTTTTGTTGTTCCATAATGAGAACCATATATTATAATATTACTCATAATTACCTCCATAGTTTATATTTAAGCAATCATTATTTTATCTGATAGCTAATTTAATTCTTAATATTTAATTTTTCTTTAATATTAAATCTTGAAATTTGTCACTAAATTCTTTAGCATACTTTTTTAGATTTACAGGCCTTAAATCCTTGTTTGTAAAACAATGTTTAGTTTCTGCAATAATAACAGTTTTCCCCGTTTTTTTATCTTTTACATCATATTGTATTGTCATTCTTACACCTGTATATTCCATTACAGAAGGTTTTATTGTTATTATATCATCAAATGTCACATGATTCTTATATTCACAATAAACCCCGATTACTGGAATTGTTACACCATTTTCCTCTAATACAGAAAATGGCATTCCTATACTTTCTAGCCAAGCACACCTAGCTTCTTCCATATATCTGATATAGTTTGAGTGATGTACAACACCCATTTTATCAGTTTCATAATAGTTTATTTTTCTTTCAAAAATAAAGTCCATAAGTATTCCTCCTTTTTCTAATGTTCTAGTTCTTACATATAAAGTATACTATAATCACAATTATTCAGTCAACAAACATTCTTTATTAATAAATGATATTTCTCTAAGATTACTATTTTTACTTAAATTACATAGCAAAACATTACAATAAGATACAAAAAGAACCAGATGAAGCAATAAATAGCTTCATCCAACAGGCTTTAGAAAAAGAATGAATGCCTTAGTACCAGTGGTCCTTGGAAAGAGATCTCTTCTCTTTCTAAGGACTATTTAAATCATCTTGTTTGACAAACTAATTTTCATATAATATAATTTAATTAAAACAAAAGAAAGAATGTGATAAAATGATTGATTACGCAAATAATCCTGATTATTTAAATTCATTTTTAAATTATAGTACAACAATACTTAATAAATCACCCAATAGTATAAAAGAATATAATTATGACTTAAACATGTTTTTAAAATATATAAAGATTCATTTTAAATTAACAAATGAACATGATTTTTCTAGAATTGAAATAAAAGACATAAGCTTAGATATAATAAAAAAAATAAAATTAGAAGACATACACTCTTTTATAAGTTACTTAGCAATTGAGCAAAAAAGCAAACCTGCAACACGTGCACGTAAAGTTTCTACAATTAGAATATTCTTTAAATATCTAACACAAAAAGCTCATTTAATAGACAAAAATCCGGCTGAATTTTTAGAAACTCCTAAGCTTGACAAAAGACTTCCTAAATATTTGAATCTAGATGATAGTAAAAGACTATTACAAGCCACAAATAATACAGATAATAGAAATCATGAAAGAGATTACGCTATAATTACACTATTTCTTAATTGTGGTCTACGTTTATCTGAATTAGTTGGAATAAATATTGCGGATATAGATTTTAATGAAAATAAATTAACCGTTATAGGTAAAGGAAATAAAGAGCGTACCATTTACCTAAACAATGCTTGTATTCACGCTTTAAATGATTATTTAGCTGTAAAACCAAAAGAAGGTATAAAACATGATAAATTAAACTCAGAAAAAGCTTTATTTCTAAGTGAAAGAAAAGAAAGAATTAGCAGGAGAACTGTTCAACATATTGTATATACAAAATTATTATCAGCAGGTTTAGATCCTTCTAAATATTCTACACACAAATTACGCCACACAGCTGCTACATTGATGTATCAGTATGGAGAGGTTGATATCAGAGCACTTCAAGTTTTGCTTGGACATGAAAGCATTGCCACAACCGAAATATACACACATGTAGATAATGAACAAGTTAGAAATGCCATTGAAAAAAACCCTCTATCAAATATGTAAATTAGCCATTTAAAAATTGTGTACAAAGATTGCTATTAAATGTAAAATATCCAAATTTGCATATAACAGAGCAAAAGCAGACTTTAATGTTTTCCTATTAAAAACATTAAAGTCCGCATTTCTAATTGTACACCCATTTTATTTTTCATGTATTCTTAAATAATATGGTTGTATATCTAAGAAACTATCCATATAAACAATATTTCCGTCAACATCTTTTACCTTTAAATTCGGAAAAGTTTTTATCATTTTGCGATCACCCCAAAATTGATATATAAATTTTGATAACCATTCATTTTCTTCATAAATGGCTACATACTGCTTATCAACAACTTCTTTATTATTTACATTTATATTATTATTGTGTATCATTCTAATTAAAAAGAAATCTATTGCAAATCCAGTTGCAACACAATCTAGAAATAATAAAATAATTACTGTTAAAGTAAGTCGTTTTAAATTTTTTATATTTATCTTAGATTTAATCCAATTAATCAATCTATCTATTTTTGGATTTACAGATGCAATTAAGTAAATTGCTAAAAATCCCCAAAATATAGAAAAATATACACAAACTCTTCCATCTATATTTAATGGTCTATCTGAATAATCCCACCATTTAACACCTAATATTAATTCTCCTATTAGACTAACGAAATACTCTATAACAGATCCTATTATAAATCCACCAAAAAATAATGCATTATATTTTTTTTGGTATTTGTGTAAAAAAATAATCATAATTACAGCCCCTAAGCCATATATGCCACAAAAAGGACCATATAAAAAACTTTGTCTACTTTCCCAAACACCTTTTGTAACTATTCCAAATATTGTTTCAATTATATAACCTAAAACACTATAAATAATAAAATATGCTAAAATTCTCCATATAGATATCCCCATAATTGTAAAAGATCTTTTTTTAGGACTATTACTTATGTTTTCCATTTGATAAACCCCCATTGCTTAAATTCTAAAAATTAATAAAAATCTAATTCTAATTTTTTTAAAATTATTAAGTATTTTATCATATTTATAAAATATGTCAAGTTACATTTTCGACATTTTTTTCATATCATATTATATAGCTATTACTTGAAAGTACATCATTGACATAAGGAGGTAATTAATGTGAATTTTAAAAATATAAAAATCGGATATATATTTACAGGGTCTTTTTGTACATTTAGTAAATCAATTTCAAAGATGAAAGATTTAATTAAACTTGGTGCAGATATTATCCCCATAATGTCTTTTAATAGTTACAAATTAAACACAAGGTTTGGAAAAGCTGAAGACTTTATAAAAGATATTGAAATTGCCACAGGAAATAATATAATACACACAATAGCAGGAGCAGAACCAATTGGTCCTAAAAAATTAACAGATGTAATGGTAGTTTGTCCATGTACAGGAAATACAATATCAAAACTAGCAAATGACATTATAGACACACCTGCTACTATGGCAGTAAAATCTCATCTTAGAAATAACCTTCCAGTAATTATTGCTGTATCTACAAATAATGCATTAAGTTCAAATGCCGAAAATATAGGTAAATTACTAAATAGAAAAAATTATTATTTTGTACCTTTTAAACAGGATAATCCCATAACAAAACCACGTTCTATTGTTGCAGATTTTGATATGCTAGAAAAAACTATAGAATCTGCATTAAATAACGAACAAATAAGTCCAATACTATGTTAGAATAATTGATTGATGTTATAGGAAAAGAACACATTAGAAAGCCTTAAAACTTATGATAACTTTAACTTTTTTCTTTGGCTTTCCGATAATTCGTTCATACGCCGATTATACAACAATAAAATGACATGGATTAAATTTAAAAATCTTTAATTCATGCCATTTATATTAAATCTAGTAACATGTAGCACCTATAATACCAGCATCGTTTTTTAACTCTCCCATTTTCAATATAGGCATTTTTGTTTTGTGTAATAATAAGTTATTATTGGCTATTGTTTCCTTAATTTTATCAATAAAAATATCATCATAATATGAAAAACTTCCTCCAAACCCAATAACTTCAGGTAAATCAATATCTATAATATTAGTTAAACCAATACAAAAATTATATATATAATTATCAAGTATCTTACTAATTTCTTTATCTTGTTTATTTAATAATAAATATTCATGCAATTGCTTTCCATCAATATCAGTAACATTTAAATATTCTTTTATCTTATCTCTTAAGACCTTAATAGAAGCATATGTTTCAAAACATCCTTTTTTTCCACATTTACACTGCTTTCCATTTTTTTCTATTACCATATGTCCATAACCAGCTCTATATATATTACCATCTAGATATCGTATTCCTCCAATTCCTGTTCCTATTATTAAGAAAATAGAATTGTTATCATATCCTTTTAAACAGCCATACTCTTTTTCAGCTCGTCCAGCACAAAAGCTATCTTTATTAACAGTTACTGGAATATTAAAACAAGGCTCTAAAATTTCTCTAAAATCAATATTTTTAAGTCCTAAATTAGGAGAATATAACAAAACATTATCTCGTATAGTTCCAGCAATAGAAATTCCTATTTTCTCTATTTTATAATCTTGCAAAATATCTGTAATAGTATCTTTCATAAAGTTTTCGAGATTTTTAAATAAATTCATTTTGAAGTCTTGATTATATACTTTTTCCTTTTGCAAAATAATATTACTTTTTTCGACAACAGCAATAGCAATATGGCTTCCACCAATATCAATACCTATATTCATACTACCATCCTTTTATAGATTATGATTTTTAATATCCTATCCAAAATAATTCAATTTTATTCTAACCATTTAGGATTAGCTAAATACCAATCTATTGTTTTTATTATTCCGTCTTCAAACTTTGTATGAGGTTCCCAATTTAATTCTGTTTTAATTTTTGTAGGATCTATTGCATAACGATAATCATGTCCTTTTCTATCTTCTACAAATTCAATTAAATCTTCTGACTTTCCTAAATGTTTTAATATTAATTTTACAATATCTATATTTCTCTTTTCATTATGTCCACCTATATTATATCTTTCACCTGATATACCATTATGGAATACAATATCAATTGCTTCACAATGGTCTTCTACATAAAGCCAATCTCTAATATTTTTTCCTGTACCATATACTGGTAGTTTTTCATCTTTCAATGCTAATTTAATCATATGCGGTATAAGTTTTTCGTTATGTTGGTATGGTCCATAATTATTTGAACAATTTGTTACATTTATATTCATTTTATATGTCTCTTTATATGCAAATGCTATTAAATCAGAACTTGCTTTTGATGCTGAATATGGGCTACTTGGTTTAATAGGTGATTTTTCTGTGAAATACCCATCATCTTTTAATGAACCATATACTTCATCAGTAGAAATATGAACAAATTTATTTTTACTTCCTTCTCCCCACATATTTTTTGCAACTTCTAATAAAGTATGTGTTCCGATTACATTTGTATGTGTAAAAATAAATGGATTTTTTATACTATTATCTACATGTGATTCTGCTGCAAAATGGATAACTCCATTAATATCATGTTTTTTAAATAAATTTAGCACAAAGTCATAATCACATATATCACCTTTTACAAATGTTATTTTATCAATTACCTTATTTAAGTTATCCATATTTCCTGCATATGTTAATTTATCTAATACAACAACATGATAATTTGGATGTTTATTTACAAAATATTCTGCAAAATTTGCTCCAATAAATCCTGCTGCGCCAGTTACTAATATATTATTATTCATCTTCTATTCTCCCTTACATTATTTTAGTGTTAATATATTCTAATTTTTATTTTAGATTTCTAAATAAATCTGTTTGTTTTAATTCTTTTAATGATGGCCATTTTGAATCTTTCTCTGATGTTAGCAAATCTTCTACTTTTATGTCTCCCATAGGCCAATCTATTCCAACATCAGGATCATTCCAAGCTAGACCTCCTTCTGCACTAGGATTATATAAATCATCACATTTATATGTAAATTCTGCTTCATCTGATAAAACTAAAAAACCATGTGCAAATCCTTTTGGAATCATAAACATTTTTTTATTCTCATCTGAAAGTATTACACCTTCCCATTTTCCATATGTCTTACTACCTGGTCTTAAATCTACTGCTACATCAAATACTTCACCCTTTATACATCTAACTAATTTTGCTTGAGTATTTTCTTTTTGAAAATGTAATCCTCTTAAAACTCCCTTTGAAGATTTAGATTGATTATCTTGGACAAAATCATAATTTAATCCAATTTCTTCAAAATCACCTTTGTTATATGTCTCCATAAAATATCCTCTATTATCTCCAAATACTGTTGGTTCAATTATATATACACCATCTATTGAAGTTTCTATTTTTTTAAACTTTCCCATTCTTACTACCATTCCTTTCTTTTGTTTACAAATTTTATACATTTATTAAATATCAAAATAAGTTTACTATTTTTAATCTTTTTTCCTTACTCTTCTCCAAATTTATTTTCCGCCAAATCTTTTAAATATAATCCATAATCTGTCTTTATATACTTATCTGCCAATTTAGATAATTCTTCTTTATTTATCCATCCCTTTTTATATGCAATCTCCTCAGGACAACAAACTTGCATTCCTTGACGTTTTTCTATAGTTTGTACAAAACTTGCTGTTTCAAGAAGTGCATCATGTGTTCCTGTATCAAACCATGTCATTCCTCTTCCTAGTTTTTCTACTTTTAGTTTCCCTCTTTTCATATATTCATCATTTATACTAGTAATTTCGATTTCACCACGTGCAGATGGTTTTACATTTTTAGCAATTTCAATAACATCATTTGTATAAAAATACAATCCTGGTACTGCATAATTAGATTTTGGGTTTTCAGGCTTTTCCTCAATTGATAAAGCCTCACCATTTTTACCTATTTCAACTACACCATAAGCTCTTGGATCTTTTACATAATACCCAAATATTGTAGATTCATTTTCTCTTTCATTTGCCTTTTTTAGTATTTCTGGTAAATGTGAGCCATAAAACATATTATCTCCCAAAATCATAACTACATTATCATTTCCTATAAATTCTTCTCCTATAATAAATGCTTCAGCCAAACCATTAGGCTTTTCTTGTATCTGATATTCAAAATGCATTCCCCATTGTGAACCATCACCTAATAATGCTTTAAATGTAACAACATCTCTAGGTGTAGAAATTATTAAAATTTCTTTTATTTCTGCTTGCATTAAAACAGATAATGGATAATATATCATTGGCTTATCATATACAGGCATTATTTGTTTAGATATAGCAAGTGTTAATGGATATAATCTTGTAGCACTACCACCAGCTAGAACTATACCTTTTCTATTTTTCATTATATAACTTCCTTTCTTATAATTTATTTTTCTATACTAATTTCAAATTATAACTTATAAAAATTACAAAACTATATAACATGTTATAATCTTAAATTAGTATAGATAAGGCAAAAATGCCTATCTATACTTGTGTATAGAAAATAAAAATTTTCCATACACAACAATACCTTTTTACAGGATTGATATATTTATAATAACTACTTATCATATTTTTAGGGATTACAATATTATGATAAATAGATATTAACCACTTATAATAACTAATTTAATATGTCAAATATCTTTGTAATCCATCCTCCCAAGATGGAATTGTTATACCTTGTGACAACAATTTTGTTTTATCTAGTTGCGAATTTTTAGGTCTTTTGGCAGGTCTTACAAATTCTTCAGATGTAACAGGTTTTACTTTAGTTGTAATATCTGAAAGTTCATATATTTTTTTAGTAAATTCATACCATGTAGTAAATCCTTGATTTGTCGCATGATATAATCCATATGGTATTTTTTTCTCTATAGCTTGTCCAATAATATCTGCTAAATCCTCAGCATATGTTGGACTTCCATGTTGATCTGAAACAACTGAAACTTCATCATGATTTTTTGCTAAGTTAAGCATTGTTCTAACAAAATTATTTCCATCTCCATATAGCCATGCAGTTCTAAAAATATAGTATTTATCAGTATTATCTTTTACTCCTTGTTCTCCATGTAATTTTGTTTTTCCATAAACTGTTACTGGTCCAACTGCATCATCTTCAACATATGATTTTGAAACATCTAAGTCACCATTAAATACATAATCTGTACTTATATGAACCAAAGTTGCATCTACTAGTTTTGATGCAAGTGCCAAATTTGCTGGTCCATCTCCATTTATCTTATCAGCCAAATCATATACCTCTTCAGCTTTATCAACTGCTGTATATGCTGCACAATTAATTATATATTCAGGTTTTAAATCTTGGACAAATTCTAGTACTTGGTCTTTATTAGTAATATCCAATTCAGAAACATCTGTACAAATTAATTCATTTCCTTTTTTTAGTCTTTCTTTAACTGATTTAGCAAGCATTCCGTTTGCTCCTGTAATTAAAATTTTCATACTCTTCACTCCCACAAACATATTATCATTTTTATAAAAAAATTACAAGTTTTTCTGTATAATAATATATCTAAAAATTAATTTTATCTTTTATTATATATTCTGGTCTTCCTCTACTTTCATCATATATTCTAGCAATATACTCAGATAAAATCCATATAGAAATTAATTGAACACCTGCAAAAAATGTAACAGCAATCATAATAGAAGTCCAACCTGCAGATAATTGATTAAGTTTGAAAAAGTATGATACTAGTGCATATATTATTAATAAAACAGAAATAATCACACAAAAAATACCTACCATTCCCAATATCTTCAACGGTTTTGTTGAAAAACTAATAATTCCATCTGCTGCAAGTTTCAACATTTTCTTTAAAGGATATTTTGTTTTTCCTGCAAATCTCTCTTGTCTTTCATAATCAAATTCTTTTTGATTATATCCAACCCAGCTAAATAATCCTCTTAAAAATTTATTATGTTCAGGAAGTTTGTTTATTGTATCAACTACTTTTCTATCAACTAAACGGAAATCACCTGTATCTTTTGGAATCTCAACATCTGATAATGAATTCAGTATTTTATAAAACATTTTAGCAGTAAATAATTTAAAGTGGCTCTCCCCTTCTCTTGTCTTTCTTTTTCCATAAATTACTTCATTACCCTGTTCCCATAATTTAAGCATATCAGGTATTAATTCAGGTGGATCTTGAAGGTCTGCATCAATTATAACTATTGCATCTCCTGTAACATTTCTTAACCCTGCTGTTACTGCTGCTTGATGTCCAAAATTTCTTGAAAAAGAAATAACTTTTAATTTATCATCATTTTTTGCAAGCCTTTCTAAAATTTCTAATGTTTTGTCTTTGCTTCCATCATTTATACAAATTATTTCATAATCATAGTTATCCAAACCATCTAAAACAGTTTTAACTCTATTATAACATTGTTCTACAACTTCTTCTTCATAATACATTGGTATAATTAATGATATTTTTTTATTTTCCATGATTTAAAATCTCCTTTTTAATCTTATTGCTACATTCTAAAATTATATTTTTTCCTTTAATTTTATCATAAAATTTACTAAGTCCATATGCACAATATGGTAATAGTATTAAGTAATATTGTAATACGTAAATTGCTTTTGTTTCCCATATCATGTGGAATACAAATCCTCCCAAAAATATAATTGGTAAGAGTACATGTTTTGATTCATCTCTCTTATATATTTTTAATATTCCATATGCTCCAAATATAAATATAATTACTTGATATGCATTAAAATATATTTCTTCAATTTCAAATGCAGTTCCACCTAGCATACTTTTTACAAAAGTTTTTGTTTCAAAATAATCTTTATATTCAGGATACATTACAAGTTTTGGTCCAGGTTTAGAACACCACACAGTTTGAAATGTTGGATTAAGCCATGTAGAGGCATATTTTTCCGAATAGTATCCAAACATATATACAGGATGTGTTGACATATATTTAGTTCTATCTACTAATAATTTCTTAGCCATATCTGAAGCTTTTTGTGTGTCTTGTCCACATTCATCATAAATTTCCATTGTATCTGCTGTATACCAGCCGGGTGATAGTGCTCTAGGTTCCGCCATTCCCATATATAAATAAGATATCATTGGTATTCCATCAGGTAATTTTACATCTAATGATTTTTCTATGTAATTATAAAAACTGGCTTTACCAAGCAAATATATTAAAATTATGCATATTGCACCCAAAATATCTCTTACCTTTTTATTTTTTATAAATTCATATATTAATGTACACATTATACCACATAAAAATATATTGTAATTACTTTTTAGTATAATTGAAATTAATATAAATAATCCTATTAAAAATAATTTATATATTTTTTTACTTTCTAAATAAGATATAGTTGCATATATTGCAAAAAGTGCAAACATGAGTCCAATTATATTGCCATATATATGTGGGTTAAAAAATAGAAAATATAATGAAAACCCAAATATTAATAAAAAAGCAATTTTTGATGTTACATTATCTTTAAATAATTTTTTTGTAATTAAATACATTGTATATAATATTACCAACGAATATACTACATTTAATATTTCTAGATTCATATAGTCTGTAGAATTAAAAATATGGTAAATTATATCTACATATTTAGAAAAACCTATTTGAAATGGATATCTACCTATATACCCATATGGTTTAGTATAATAGTCCATCTTTTCTTTATTATGCCAGTCTTCACCAATTTGTACAACATCTGATTGATCTGCAACAGGCATAGTTTTTAAATTTAGCACCCATATTAATTGAGTTATAAATATAACCAAAAAACCTATCAAAACTATTTTTTTATATATCTTAGAATTAATTTTTGTGAATTTATATATAAGAAAAAGCATCAAAGGTATCAAAATTATATTTAATATTATTATATCTGCTTTATATAGTGTTAATTCATTTGCTGACTCAGGTCTTTGCTCAAAATATGCAGTAATAAAAAATGAGCTAATACCTATAAATAACATAAGAAAAATAATTACAACAAATATAATTCTTACAATATTTTTAGGTATTTTTTGATATAGCTTTTCTTTTGTTTCTATTTCGTCTTGCATTTTTATGACCATCCCCTTCTAATGTTAGTTTAAGAATCTAATTCTTCCTCTGTTTCTTTTATAATATATATTGGCCTATGTTTAACTTCTAAATATGTTTTAGATAAATACTGACCTATAATACCCAACGAAAATAATTGTACTCCACTTACTAAAAATATAATACATACTAATGATGGCCAACCACTTGTAGGGTCACCATATACTAACGTTTTAAATATTATTACTAAAATTAATAAAAATGCAATTAAACAAAATAATAAACCTATAATAGATGACATTATAAGTGGAACTGTAGAAAATGCTGTAATTCCTTCTATTGCATATTTAACTAATTTCCAAAATGACCACTTAGTCTCCCCTGCTACCCTTTTTACATTCTCATATTCTAACCATTTTGTTTTAAATCCAACAAATGTAAATATTCCTTTGGAATATCTATTATATTCTCTCATAGAAATAATACTATTTGCAACTTGTCTCTTCATAAGTCTATAATCTCTTGCACCATCTACCATTTCTATATCAGACATTTTGTTTATCAGCTTATAAAACATCCTTGCAAAAAAGCTTCTAATAGGAGGCTCTCCTTTTCTTGTTACTCTTCTTGTTGCAACACAATCATAATCTTCATTTTTTATAATATCATACATTTGTCTTAATAAATATGGAGGATCTTGAAGGTCTGCATCCATTAATGTAACATAGTCCCCAGTTGCTTTATCAAGCCCTGCAAGCATTGCAGCTTCTTTCCCAAAATTTCTTGAAAAAGATATAAATTTTACTTTATCATCCTTTTTATGTAATTCTTTAATTTCTTCTAAAGTATCATCTTTTGATCCATCATCTACAAAAATATACTCAAATTCTTCATTTGGAAAATCCTGTTTTCTTACTCTTTCTATTTCTTGATAAAATAATGGAATACTTTCTTGTTCATTATAACATGATACAATTACTGATATTTTTTCCATATACAGTTCCTTTCTTGATTTTAATACTGAAATATTGTTTGTATTATTTCTTCTGCACTAATTTTATTATCTTGGTTAGAATTAATAGCTAATAAAACACTATTATCACTAATAAATGGTTCTAATATTTGTGTAGGATCCATTTTTTCAAATGGATATTCTGTTATTTCACCTGTAATATCATCTCTCATGTAACATGTACCTGTCATACTAATTACATATAACTTTTCTCCATTTATAAGGCTTTCTATTTTTTGTGCAGTCTCGTTTTGAGTATTAGAATCATCTTTTTTTGCTAGATATCCATCATCTTTTACTATGAAATTACTTATTTGTAAATTATTTAATAGATTTATAAATTTTTCTCTTGAACTCTCTGCTATATATATTCCTGTATTATAAGGAAAAGTTTCTGATAATTTACTTACATCTTGTTCTGTTGGCATTCCGTTTTTTATTGCTCCTGCTAATGCTGTTTGAAATTGTATACTTGGTCTAATTTCAAGAGTCTTTCGACCATCATATTCTTCTGCAACTTCATACATATTTGGATTTGCATCTGATCCCATCTCATTTTTTAATGTATTTATTTCTTCTAATTCTTGATCAGTTATATTTTGGCTTTCTATATTTAAATTATTTTGCATTGCCTGATATTCTTCTTCATTTTGAATAGTATTTGTATTATCTACATTTTCTGTTTCTTTGCTATTTCTAGTAAATAGAAAAACACAAAATACTATAATTAATACTATTGCAATTATAAAAATAACTAGTTTTTTCTTGTTTATTTTCATACCTCATCTCATTCCTTTTTATAGATATAATCTAGGTTGAAAATAACTAACTTATTTTTCAACCTACTTTACTATCTAAATTATATACCTCTAAGCATTTCTAAAGTTGCCCAAATAAAATTATCACTATATCTTCTGCTAACAGATTGGTTATGATTTGATATTTCAGGCAATTCTATTAATGCTGATCTACCAATATTTTTTCTTGCCCAATTTATTAAATATCCTCTACCATAGCTTCCAATATGTGTTGGCAAATTGAAGTATTTTCTATAATATACACCTAATCCATCATCTCCAATAGATTCATTAAGCCATCCATGTAAATCTATTAAAATATTTTTACCACTTGATGATTTATGTGATAATAAAAAGTCACGTAAATATCTTGCCTCATAAGATTGGAATCCTGATGTACCATTATAATTTCTTGCATCTGAATATCTAACATAGTTTTCTCCACTTATTTGCCAATTTCTATTTATATCAATTCCTTGTTTATTTGGTGCACTACTTACAAGAGAAGTTCTACCAGGTCCATTATTAGTCCATCCATATTTTTGTCCATCAGGGTTAGCATTTGGAAAAATATAGATTGTCCAATTATTATAAATATCTGAATCATTTGAATATGATAAATAGTAATTAAATTGTTCTGCAATATATGTTAATTCTTCTCCATCATGGCTATATGAGTCCTCAAAACCGTGTACGGAAAATACTGCAAAAAATACATTATTTCCTCTTCCATATTTATAATATTTTAAATCAGTTCCTCTTGAATCACCATTTACCGCTAACCCTGATTTTCCATAAGTACCTTCTTCAAAAAATCTCTTAATTCCTGTATAAAGCTTAAATTTTTGACCATCTTTTCCATTATATTTAAATGTGTAAATCGTAGAACCATTTTGGGCTTTGTTATTATCTACAGATAAATACATACCATTTAATTTAGAAATTATATAATAATATCCATTTCCAGCTTCTTTAATATACCATCTTTGACTATCATCTCCAGTTTTAGTATCCTGATATACATTTCCTGTCTTATTTGTTGTAAGTGCTTTATTTGAATGTTTTGCAAGTATTCTATATGAATCATCATCTTTATAATAATCTAAAATAAATTGTTGATTATCTCCACCATTAGCAGTCCATATTTCAGCTTTTGTATCATTTGCATGACTTCCTCCTGTTATGTCCACAACATAATTAGAATTTAGTTTTGTTTCCATCTCATATGTTCCATTAGGATATATTTGGACTTTTTCTAGAATAAATTTTTGTGCATCTGTATTATTACTTTCCCATACTTGGATATTTGTTCTATTACTAGAATCTCCTTTATTTACATCTAAACATAAACTATTACTTCTTGAAATAAATTTATAATATCCATCACTAGTTTTGGTTATAATCCATTTTTGTGCACTAGAATCTACCCATTTATATTGTTGCACATTTGTTCCATTTGTTTGACCTGCGCCATTGACATCTAAAACCTTACCTGATTCTATAGATGTTATTTTATAATATCCTGTTCCTGATATTTCTTCAATACGAAATTTTTGGTTTTGATTATATGAATTTTTATAAACTTGAACATTTCCATAATCATCATGTGAAGCATGTGCTACATCTGCTACTTTTGATTGATCATATGGTAATTTAATTGAATATACTCCATCTTCTATTGTTTTTTTAGGTTCTACTTCTGTTACCTTTGTTAATACAAATTTTTGTGCAGAAGAACCATTTCCAGAATAACATTGAGCTTCTGTTCCTATTGTAGTACTCGTTCTAGGAATATCTAAATATAAATTATTACATTTTGAAATAATTGAATATTGACCATTTCCTATACTTTTAATAATCCATTTTTGACCATCTGAATTATGCCAATTATATTGTTGTACTCTTGCACCATCATAACTGTCTTCTTGATATACATCTAATGCTCTACCTGAATAAACAGCTATAATTTTGTAATATCCATCTCCTAGATAAGTAATATCAAATCTTTGTGCTGTACATGCATTATTATCCCCAATACACATTGCAATTGCATTATCTTTTGAAGCATTTTTAGCTTGTAATGCTCTTGATGTATTTGATGCCATAGATATTACATATCTTCCATCTTCTATTGTTTTTGTGCCTTTTTCAAATTCTACTTTATTTAATTTAAATTGTTGTCCTTTTGTATTATTTGATTGCCATGTTTGTATATTTGTTCCACTTTTAGCAATACCACCATTAACATCTAAATATTTTCCATTAGCTTTAGAAACAAATGAATAATATCCATTACCTACGTCAACAATTTTCCACATTTGTGCCTTAGAATTTATCCATTTATATTGTTCAACATTTGCCCCATTTTTGTTTTCGCCTTTATATACATCTAAAACCTTTCCTGAGTGCATTGCTTCAATCTTATAATAGCCTCCACCAATATTTGTTATTTTAAACTTTTGGTGTTGTTTATTTTCATTTAAAGATATTTCTACATTTGTTAGATCATCTCTACCTCTTCCACTTACTGTTACAAGTAAATCTTCATCTAATCTACTTGATATTGTATATATACCATTTTCAATGACATTGCTTGAAACAGCTTTTTGAGTAGGTATAAAAAATATTAAACAGGCAATAAATATAAATGTAACAAAAAAAAGTTTTTTCTTCATAAAAATACATCTCCTATTTATTTTTTTTCCTAAATATGATTAATTTACTAAATACATAATTTACTATAACTACCATAACTTGTGTTACAATTTTAGCAAATAAATCATTTATATTAAATACCTTTACCATAATGGCAAAAGTACCAACGTCACACAAAATGCCTGAAACAATTCTTGCTAAGAAAAAAGAACCCATCTCTATTAATATAGCCTTAATTCCTTCTGTTTTACTTTCAAATACAAATAATTTATTAGTAATATATGCAAATAAAACTGAGAAAAACCATGAAATACCACTACTTAAAACTTCATCTATTCCCATGAGTCTTGCAACAATAAAATATGTAACAAAATTAACAACTGTTGCAAGCCCTCCAAATACAAGATAATTTATAATTTCTTTGTATTTGAAATACTGTTCTTTAATTTTTTCCATAAATTTTAGCCACACCACCTTTCAGTATTAATACATTTTTTAATAAAAATGTGTTACTATTTTGTTTGATTATTTTTTGAATTTTCTATATCTGTATATCTTGAAAGTTGCAATTCATAATTTTCTCTATTTTGTTTTACTACAGTATCCAAAATAACTCCACATTGTGCTGTAATTAAAGCAAAAATCATAATTCCTGTGGCTAAAACTGCTGAAGGAACTTTTGTAATATAATTTGTTTTTATAAATTCTATAATTACCGGTATGCCTACAATTAATCCTAATATAATAAAAATTAGTGAAATTACCCAAAAGAATTGTCTTGGTTTAAAATCTTTAAACATTTTAATAATTGTCTCTACTACTTTTATTCCGTCACTTACAGTATTTAATTTTGAGACACTTCCAGCTGGTCTATCTCTATATACAATTGGTATCTCTTCTATTATAAATTTTTTATCAAGAGCATGTAATGACATTTCTGTTTCAATTTCAAATTTAGGACTCATAACAGGCATATTTTTAACAAATATCTTATTAAAAACTCTATATCCTGTCATAATATCTTTTAAATTTGTCTTAAACAATACATTAATTGACTTTCTAACTAGATTATTTCCAAATTCATGGAAATGCCTTTTATTTTCTTTTTGATATGTTCCATTTGTAAGCCTGTCCCCTATTACCATATCTGCTCTTCCTTCTTCAATTGGCTTAATCAATTTATGGACTTCTTCTGCTGGATATGTGTCATCTCCATCTACCATAACATAGATATCTGCGTCAACATCTCTAAACATGCTTCTTACAACATTTCCTTTTCCTTGTCTGTATTCATGTCTTACTATTGCTCCATTTCTTCTTGCAATTTCTGCTGTTTTATCTTTTGAATTGTTATCATATACATATATATCTGCATTTGGTAATTCTTTTTTAAAATCTTTTATAACTTTTTCAATAGTTAATTCTTCATTATAACATGGTATTAATACAGCGATTTTCATTTTTAAACTTTCTCCTTTTTGTTATTACAAATATAATATAACACAAACATTCTAAAATTTCTACAATTATATTCAATTTTTTTATTTTTTTAGTGACAATTCACTTACATAATTCTAATTACTTAAAAGAATTATATACTATATTTCATAAATTTTCCGGTTTCAATACATTTATTAAGAATTTCTAACAAGAATTTTACGGCTCCCTTCCAATATTTCATATTGAACACTTTCCGTAAAATTCTTTAAGAAATTCTAAATAAACTCCAATCAAACTACAAATTTATTCAATATAGTATATAATTCTTTTTTAATATATTTTAAAATTGCAAGTGAATTGTAACTTTTTCTATATAAGAGAACAGGAACAATAATTATAATTTAGTAAAATTACAAAAACTAAAAGATTATACATTATTTATAACATATAATCTTTTTAATCTTAGACTACATCAACCTCATAAATATAAAAATATTCATCATGATATTTTTCATTAAATTTAATATTCTCATTATCAAAAGTTTTTAAATCATTTTTAGTTAAAACATATTTTATCTCTAATGTTATCAAATCATTCTCATTTAGACTTATTATAAATGAGTCAGGTGAACTTAATTCAAATGATGTTTCCTTTGTATCTTGCAAATATATTGATATATGTGCATATCTATTATATATATCCTCATATTTTTTCTCTTTATCTATTTTGTACCAAGTCTCTAATTTTGGATATACATTTGTCGAATTTATTGTTTTAGCACCATTTGCAATTAATATATTTGGATATCCATTTCCTTCATAAATCCAATTTGCATCTTTATCATTTTTAGCAATCTCTTGTATTGCCTTACTAATATCTGCCTCATAAATTACATCTACACCTACTCTAATTGGATTAACGAGTAAACCTGATATACACATAATTATTATCATAAATATAGCAAATAGCTTATCTTTTTTCCTTAAAATTAAATAAGTTAATACAAAAATCACCATACATATTAAAATTAATCCTGCTTTTCCAGTATAATTTATATAGTTACTTAATACTTGCATTCCAGCAAATAATGTTACTAAAAAAGTTATAATAAACGCCTTTTTTATTCCTATCTTTTCTTCATATATACTTATTGCCCTTAGTAAAATTAATACATTTACAAATCCAAAAGCTAGATATGCTCTATTTGCTGTTGAAAATTTAAGTAATGTAATTTTACTTATAATTTCAGGTACTCCAAGTATACAAAAATATCCTAATATTATTGATATTACTATTAAAATTTTTAATAATAAATCTGTTTTTTCTCCTTTTTTCTTTTGTTTTGTAAGTACAATTGCAGATACAATAAAACCAAGTGGGAATAAATCAAAAAATCTTGAATCTTCACATGCATTTATTTTTATTCCTGTCTCTTTCATTGGAAAAAACATATTTGTGGTATACTCAAATAATGTACTTAATGCTCCTCCGCCCTGTATCTGTTCTCTGACCTGGATATACAGTATTTAATACTGTTTTTACTGTATCAATTGATTGTGTAAAGATATGTATTCCAATTAGTAAAAATATTAATAATATAACTATTATTTGTGCCAAATCTTTTTTATTAAATCTAAATTTATCTTTATTTTTAGATATAACCCATATTGCTAATCCTGCAAACACATAAAATAATGGTACTTGCCAAGCTGGGTAAAATGTAAGAATATATCCACCTGCACATATTCCCATTAATATCAGATAAATAAATCGCTTTAATCTATTTTCCTGTAACATGTATCTATCTAGTAAAATTACTGCTAACTCACCAAAAATGAGCATTTCTACTAATCCATTTACTGCAAACCACCATTGTACTACTGGTGCCAATGTAATCATAAAACTTCCAATAAGTGATAATAATTTTTTTCTTTTTGTAATTAATAACATTAATTCAAAAGATACTAAAAACAAAACTATTAAACGTGCAGACCAAAAAAATGATAATCCTTGTCCTTGTGTTAAAAATAAATATCCAATTAGAAACGGTCTAAATATAGTTCCAATATCTTTTACAGGCTGTGCATAAACTATGAAGTTATCTGCATCTCCACCCATCATAACTTTACTAAAATATGAAAAATTATCAAAGTATTTAGAAAATGCCATCATAGTATTTACATTCCACTCATCAACACGTATTTCTCTTGTTGTTCCAAGTAAAACACCATCATTTATTTGTCCATTTCCTGTAAGCATGTTTTCCCATCCACCTATGGATGATCCATTTATTTGGAAAAATGTACAAATTATGATTAAAAATGCTCCAATACCATATCTGTGCCTAAATAATTTATCTCCTATTTCTCTTCCTTTAAAAAATAATGAATTCGTAATTATTAATAGTAGAACTTCTATAACAAATAATCTTAAAAAATGTATTTTAGAATATAAATCATTTTCTATTGCATTTAACCATATTTCTATTATTACTCCTAAAATAATTGTAAAAAGATTATATACAATTAAAAGTATTTTAGATTTTTTATTCAAAATTCTCTCCCCTTTATACAATTTTATTATAATTTATTTTTGGTAAATCTGTATCTAATCTATAGTTTTTATTATGATAAGGATCTCCCTTTCCTATTACTTTTGACCATCTTTTTACAAATAGCTCATATTCTTTGCTAAAACGTTTTTGTTTTTCTCCTGAAATATCTTGTCCTCTTGATTTTGATTCATAATGATATGCTTCAACAAATGGGTTATATACAATTAAATATTTTGCTGTTCTCACCTTAAGACAGAAATCTACATCATTAAATGCAACTGCTAGTTTTTCATCAAATCCCAACAAATCTATATATAATTGTTTTCTAACCATAAAACATGCTGCTGTTACAGCACTTAAATTTTGAACAATATTTATATAATCTCTATCATGATATTCATTTTCTTGCATTTCACGGAATCTGTGTCCTGCAAGTCCTCTTGTACCAATAGTCACACCTGCATGTTGAATACTTCTATCTTGAAAATATAGTTTAGCACCACAAATTCCAACATCAGGTCTTTGGCAATACATTAACATTTGTTCTATCCAATTTTTAGAAATTATTTCTATATCATTATTTAATAATATAATATATTCTCCTGAAGAATTTTCCACTCCAAAATTAACAATTGCAGAATAATTAAATTCACTTATTTTCAAGGTAACAATTTTTATATTATGTTTTTCAGATAATTTTTTATAATATTCAAATGTTTCTTTATCTTCACTATTATTTTCTACAATTACAATTTCATAATTATAATATGTAGATTCTAATATTGAATCTATACATTTTTTTAAATCATCTACATGATCTTTATTTGGTATAACTATTGATACCTTTGGATTACCATGTATTTTATAATTTATATGATATTGTCCTATAAATTTTCCATCCTCAATATTTTCATATTCTAAATGCATTCTATTCAAATGTTTCTTTATAATCTCTTTTTCATCTAATACATTTATCTCCATCTTATCTTGTAATTCATGATATAAGATTTTTGTTATATGCTCTATTTTTCTTGTTTTTTCACTAATTCTTAGAGCTATATCATATATAACTTGCTCTCCCAAATCTTCTAAAATATCATCATGTATTTTTAGAAAATCAGTTTTAACTACAAGTAAATTACCAATATAGTTTTGTGAAAGTATAGTATCTCTTGCAAAATCAGGTTTAAAATGAGGCTCTTTTCTTTTTCCATCTACTAACTTATCATTGTCTACATATATCATAATCGAATCACGATATTCTATTGACTTTGCAATCTCATATACAGCAAATGGAGTAAGTGATATATTTCCTTTCGTAAATATAATATAATCTTTATCTGACATTTGAATTGTCTTTAAATACATTTTATTTGAATTAATTTGTTTTATATCAAATTTTTGATAAGTTTGTTCTTGTATGCTTTCACTTAAACTTCTGTTATATTCTGTTGATATAAATTCAAATGTTAAATCCTGACAAGATACATATTTTTTTTGTTTTTCTAACATTTCAGCATTTGGTTCATTATTTGCAATCCATGTTGCATATTCATCTAATACAACTTTTCCAAATCTAATGTAATTTATACATGTTGAATATAATCCTTTAAATCCATTATTTTTTATATATTTTATAACTGCTTTAAAGTTCTTTATTTTAATTGCTTTTAATAATTTTTTTGTTTTGTTTATCATCTTATCCTCCATAGTATTTAAATGTCTTTATAGATATTTAACTAATACTCTTTTACATCTTCTTAAAAATCTATAAATTTTGCCATGATTATCATTTGATATTGGTTCTTGTTTTATCTGTTCTACATTTATTTCTTCCGCTTCTTTTGTAGCCTTAAAAGCTGGTCTATTATATAGCTTTTCTATTTTTGGCATATTATTATAATCTGTATCTAACATATCTTTTACAACAGTTGCAATTTGTCCAAAACCTCTTTCTAAAGGAAAATCTTTCATGTAATTAATCCCAAATTCAGACATTTTTTTAGCCTCTTCTGGATTATCTAACAAATGAATTACACTACTTGCTATTGCCTCAGGTGTTGTATCTGACAATAATACACCTCCATCAGGTAAATCATATAAATTATTTTCTTTATATAATTCAACAACTGGCAACCCTGCTGCCATCATCTCAAATGGTATTCTTGATGGATTTGATGCACTTAAACAAATTCCAACTTTACATTTATTATATAATTTATTACATTCCTCTACAGGGATTATATGCAAATTCTCACACTCAAAATCTATTGGTCTTGTTACAAGTTCAGATCCATATAAATATATTTTTACATCAGGTCTTAACGCTTTTATTAATTTAAGAGCCTTTAAACCTATATAATCACATCTACGTGGTTTTTCAGGCTGATATACATAACATATTGCATTTTCTTTCTCTACATTGTCTAAATGTTTATATACATTTAAATCTGCACCAAAATCAAAATATTCTGCTGGAGTATTGAATTCTGAATCCATTTTATGTGCAAGCCATTTGCCTATTGTAACTGGTAAAAATCCATATTTATATGAATTTTCTGTTATAAGATACTGATCTCCCATTGGGAAAAACCATGGCTCATAATCTTGTATAAAATAAGCTTTCTTTTTAGCAGGTAACTTTTTTACAAAATCAATAGTTTGCCAACCAGTTGCAAATAATAAATCATAATCTTTTTTAAAATCAAATCCAACAAATATACCTGCATCACATGGTTCATACCATTCATTTATTTTTCTTCTTACTATATCTGAAGTAGATACCCCGTCATCTTCAACAAAAATATCACATTCATACCCTGCTCTTAATAAAGCATTAACATTTTGTATTATAGTCCTATGCCCTCCAGAACCTTTTCCAGGATGTGGTATTACCCAAGCAATTTTCTTTTTTGGTAGCAATGGGTACATCAAACTTCTTCTTATCTCTTGTTTTTCTTTAATTTCTTTTGGTAAATCATACAACTCAGAAATCTCATTTTGTATTCTACATATTTCTCCAAACTCAATTTCTGCTCTAACATCTGTACACACAGAACTACCATGTTTTCTATAATAATTTAATGGCTTACAATTCCAACTAATCTTACCATCTTTTAAAATATTGTAATAAATATACCAATCACCTGCAACTTTAAACTCTCCAGCTTTTGCAAAAATATCTGTATAATCTTTTTTTCTCCACATTACACTAGATACATTCAAAATTGTATTTGTAACACTTAAATGATATATATTTTCTTCTCTTCCTGTCCAAATATATGATTTATTCCATTCACCTGTTCTGCACATATCATATAAATCATCTGACTTTTCTCTTATTAGCATATTATTTCCATCTATTCTTGCAGATTCACAATATGAAAGTACTACTTCATCATCATCAAAAGGTTTTATTAATTCCTCTACAAAATTATTTTCCGCACTATCGTCCGCTTCTGCAATCCATATAAAATCACCTGTTGCAGAATCAAAACCTTTTTTCCACTGTTTAAATACTCCTCCACTGTTTGTCTTATTTTTTATAAATTGTACTTTAATATCTTTAATTGTTTTTATCTTTTCTTCTATTACTTCTACACTATTATCTGTTGAACAATCATCTAAAATAATTAGCTCATATATTGGATATGTCTGTAATAATATTGAATCTATTCTTTCTATTATATAATTAGCATAATTATAATTTGGTATTATTACACTAACTTTTTTTGGATTTTCAATATCTAGTTTTTTCATCGGATTTTTATAAATATCTATTTTTTTATTCATTAGGCCATTCTCCTTTTATTCTTTTCTTTATCTTATTATATAATTTATTTTCCTCTTTAGCTTTTAAAATATTATTTTCTTTTTGTAATTCTTGTTTTTCCTTTTTTAAAATCTCTATATCTTCATATAATTTTTGATTTTCTTTTTGCATATTTTCTATTGCCAATTGTTTTGCATTATCTCTAATACTTAAATTAATCATTTCTTGTTTCGTAGCCCCTATATTAAAATAAGTATTTATACTATAATATTCCCAAATCTTTTCTGAACGTATTTTTTCCTGTAGTGCATCATCCAATTTTTCAAATATTGCTCTATATTTTGCCAAACCATATTTTTCAAACAAGATATCAATATTTATATATCTTCTAAGTGAAATAGTATATAAAATTGATCTATATAATATAAATTCAATAGGCAAATTAGGCTCATTCCATTCTTGGTCAAAAAAGTAAAATTCATTTTCTATATAAAAACAATTTTTAAACGTCATATCCCATAAACCATTATTTACAAAATGTAAATCTGTTAATAACGAATCAGCAATAGGAATATTGTATTTTGCAAACACCGTATCTTTATATTCTATATTTGGATTCAAACTAAAACTTAAAATTTCTATATATTTATTTATTATATTATCAAATTCTAATATATTATTTTGTTCTAAGTAACCGAGTTAATACATTATTTAATAAATATTTTTGCTCAACATATTTGCTTTTTATAACATCATTTTCTATGTAATCAACTGTATTAATTTTGTTTTCTATTAAAATATTTATATTTTCCTTTATTTGTTCATAATGATTATTTGCTTCTTTACTTACTACCTGTTTTTCTACAAATGTATCAGATATTTTTGTTATTAATCTATAATCTTGTTTTCTTAAATTATTAAATGATATATATTTATAGATTTGAGAAATCTCTTTTTTGCTTAATTCTACTAAAAATGAATTAGCAAAAAAATCAAACATTTGATTGTCTGTTTTTAATATTTCTCTAAACACATCTATTTCATTGAATACTGTATTTGACTTCAGTGTTGAATATGGCACATATTTATCTACACTATTATATTTCGCAGGTTCACTATCTGTAAAAATTACATTTGGTAATCTGTAATCTGGAAGTGGATAATAAAATTTAGCATTATAGACTAAATCATTTATCATATTTTGTAAGCTCTTTTTAGTAAAAGTTTCTATTTTTTCTACTTTATTACTATATCCAATCAAACTTTCAAACTGTTCATTTAAAATATTTTCCGGATGACCTGAAAAATATCTTAACCCAAATTTATTATCAACTGCTAGAACAAATTTTCCATCTTCAGATAAAAATCTTTCTAAATATCTTATTAATTCAATAAGTTTTACATCTTTTCCCATTAGTTCTTTTATATATGGTATTACTCCAATTAATGTAATTATATCAAATTTCTTTTCTAATCTTATGTCATGTAAATTTCCTACAACAACCTCTAAGTTTTCTCTTTGTTGATGTCTTTTTCCAAGTAGTCTTGCTTTTTCTATATTTGGTTCTATTGTAATAACATTTTTACATTTATCACATAATGTCCCTGTTATCTCCCCATAATTACCACATAATTCTAAAACTTCCATTTCTTTTGTGAAAGGAAACCAATTTATTATATTTTGACTCTGAGTTGACAAATGATATAATTCTTTATCAGTTATTTTATCTACAAATTCAGTTTCATAATTGGGACTTGTATTTCTTTCTACATCATTAATATTATTTTCTATATATTGCTTTACTACTTCAAAATCATTTTCTTGGTTTATTTTGTTTTTAAAAAAATCCATATTAAACTTCATTTGCCCCTCCTATTTTCATCTTTAATTCTCAACTCTTTTTATTTCAATTTCTGAATCAATACGCATTAATCCAACTGTATCTTTTACTGATAAAACTTCTATTAATAAAGCATCATATTTTCTATTTAATACTTCTAGTTCTCCACGATGATTAAAATGTGTACAACTAAATGATAGTGTATATTTACCTGGTGCCACATTTATTTTTTGCTTAAAAGATACTTCTACTACTTCTCCTTTTTTATATTCTCCTGTTGCTATTTTTTCGATTAATGTATTAGTTCCAGCCATTTCTAATCCTTTAAAATCCTTTACAGTCATTGTAAAGATTGGTTCTTTTACATCTTTATGAAATACTATTTTTGATTTTAGTATTACATCTCTGTCATTTTCTAAAACATTTATATAGTTTCCATTTTCATCAAACATACCATAATCAATTACTTCTGCATCACCATTACCATATGTTATTAAATCAGGATTTTCATTAAAATGTGATTTCCATGTTTCTCCTTGTTTTAAATATTCCCCATTTTTATTTGGTTTATAATTTGGATTTCTTTTAAGTAATTCTTCGTCTGTTAAAAGTCCTTCTTTACTTTCTTTTGGGCTTAGCCCTACAATCATCTTTTTGTAACGCTCTACTCCTTCTTTTACATCTCCATCAAATATTTTTTTACCTTTATCTATTATTATTGTTCTTGTACAATTTCTTAATATGTCTGTTATACTATGTGTTACAAATAAAATTGTTTTTCCTTTTTTCTTAAATTGTTCAAATTTTTTAAAACATTTAAGTTGAAAAGCCATATCTCCAACAGATAATACTTCATCTACTATTAATATATCAGGGTCTACATTTATTGCACACGCAAAAGCTAATCTTGCAAACATTCCTGATGAATATGTTTTAACAGGTTGATATAAATGATCCCCAATATCTGCAAAATCTATTATTTCTTGTTTTTTATCTTCAATTTCTTTATTTGTTAATCCCATTACTTGTCCATGCTGATATATATTATCAATTCCTGTAAGTTCAGGATTAAAAGCTGTTCCTAACTCTAATAATGAACTTATTTTTCCATTTAGTTCTATCGTTCCAGATGTTGGAGTTACAACTCCTGTAATCATTTTTAACAAAGTTGATTTTCCAGCACCATTTTTCCCTAATACTCCTAATACCTCTCCCTTATTTACTTCTAAATCGAAGTCTTTCATTGCACTAAATACTCCATGTCTTTCTACCATTGGAAATATTGTTTCTAACATTCTGTCTTTTTTCCTAGCAAACATTTTATAGTTTTTACATAATTTTTGTATTTTTATGGCTGTATTTGTGCCTGTTATTGAATTAGTTTCTTGTTTTTCGTTTTTACTCAAATTTTTCACCCTTTCTAATTATGATGTTATTGTATATTTAAAATAGGGTTTTGTCAAGTTGGATTTGCTTGCTATTTTCTTTATATGGTACAGTTTACATACTGTAGTAGTTGCCAAAATTCAAAATTTTTGTTATTATCATAATAGAGGTAGGTATTAAATATGGAAAAAAATTATTATCAAATATTAGAAGTAGATAAAAATGCTTCTCCAGAAGTAATAGAAAAAGCATATAAAACTTTAGTAAAAAAATATCATCCTGATTTACAGCAGGATTCAGATAAATCTACTTCAGAAGAAACTATTAAAAAAATAAATGAAGCATATGAGGTTTTATCAGATAAAAGTAAAAGAGAAAATTATGACATAAAACTTAATAATTATGAGCAAATGCTAAAAGCCAAACATGATGAAGCTTTAAAAAGAGAAATGCAAAGTCGTGAAAGAGTAGTAAATAATCCTACTCCACCTATAAATAATATTGTTAATACTACAATTTCAAATCCAGTTAAAAGCTCAAATGTTAAAGAAGCGGATAATACTAATAATACAAGTGTTGAAAAACTAAATAAAAAGATAGAAAAACAAGTATATAAAGAGCAAAAAAAATTATTGAAATCACAGAGATTGGCATACCAAAATGCATATATTAGTGAACTTAGAAATAGAGGGTATAATGTAAAATACAAAAAGTCTTTTAAAAACTATTTATCTGCTTTTATATTTATAATAGCTTTAATATTAATCGCATTTATTTTATGGCACATACCTTTTATTAAAAATTATTTAATTGACTTATATAATAATAACATTATATTTCATATGATTGGATCACTTATTGCAAATATTATAAATATATTTATTTAAATAGCTTTGCATTTTAAAATTTATAAAATGCAAAGCTATTTACTTTTTACCATATGTTTTACAAAATAACGTATTTTAAATAATGGTCTACCAATTAAAGGCAAATTCATTATTATAAAATTTAAAATATAATACATAAATGTTTCATTTTTATATAATTCATGAAATACCACTAATCCTCTAAAATTAATATATCTTTTTTTAGATATATCTTTATAATAATCTAATGCTTTTTTATTTAATTCTTGCAAAGCTCTAGGAAACCTATGATTATTTTCTACATATGTTCCAAATATACCTAATTTTACATTTAAAAATAATTCTCTTACTTGATCTAATTTTTTAAACCCATTAGATATTTTATTTGTTCCAATTTGATTATTTCCATGTTGTCTATATAAGATATATTTTTCAGGCATATATGCAAGTTTTCCATTTAAAGATGTCATTAACCCAATCCAGTGGTCATGTACTACATATTTTGAACTATGTGGTAATGGCAGTATATTAGTTATTGTACTACTTTTAGCAAGTATTGTGCATCCTGTTACACAATTATATAAATAATTTACTTTATAACTATCTATACATTTTTTTATCTTTCTATTTAGCTTCATAAAATCTCCAAATGATGGATAAATCGTATTCAAATCTTTATCTACTACTTTCAAGTCTCCAAATACTAAATCTGCATTATTTTGTTTTAAAAATTGAATAGATTTTTCTACCTTTTCAGGAAGCCAAACATCATCTTGATCTGACAACATATAATACTTATTTTTCACCTGATTTAACAAAAAAGCGAAATTACGAATATACCCTAGGTTTTTTTCCTGGAAAAATATTTCTATACGATTATCTTTTTTTTGATATTGTTCTAATATTTGTCTTGTATCATCTGTTGAACAATCATCTGAAATTAGTAATCGTATATTTTTATATGTTTGATGTAAAATACTTTCTATTTGTTCTATAACATATTTTTCACCATTATATGTTGCCAATAAAATGTCAACAGTTTCCTCCATATTCAATTCCTTCCCTTGCTATATAATAATTAAAATTTTAGCTATATTAGACTAAATTTTGAATTTTCAATATCTAATCAAAATGTGTTTTACTATATTACTATAATACATCAGCAAAATCTTTTTTGCTTTTTTTGAAGATATAATCTCCCCATAAAAACATTATAATTGTAATTATCCAAAAAATTATTGTATAAATAAAATTACTTTGTGTCACAATATTTCCTAAACTACTATTCATAAATGCATCTCTTAGCCCAGTTACTAAATAAGTAAATGGCATTGCTTTTATTATTCTTGTAATGGTTTGATGTGATGCAATTTGAGATAAATTCCATACAACAGGTGTAAACCAGAAACATAATTGCATTATAATTCCTAATAAATTTGTAAAATCAGGCACAAGTGTTGCAACAGCTGAGGTAAATCTTGTAAATGCTATTATAAAAGCATATGCTGAAAAAATTATATATATCACCTGTAATACATTTGGAATAAAATGAAATGCAATACATGTAACTGTAGCTATTACGAATAAGAATAATGCAACAAATGCATTTGATATAAGTGAAATTATTGGTATAATATCAACTGGAAATACCACCTTTTTTACCAAATAGCTATAAGCTCTAATAGAACCACTTGCTCCTATTATCCCATCATTAATACACATCCACATAGCCATACCTGGCATAAACCACACTACATATGGTGCACCTTCAGGACCTGGCGTTACAAATATATATTGAAATACAATTACATACATAATCATAAATATAAATGGTGATAAAAAGCCCCATATTGTTCCTAAACTCGTATTTGCGAAACGATTCTTAAAGTCATTTTTTCCAAGTTGCCATGCTATTTTTCTATGTTTTATAATTGTTTTAAGAAATTCCATTATTTTTTGTCAACTCCTCTTATTTATGTTTATCAATTAAATTTCCATATTAGTTGTCCTAAAATTGGGAAATGAAATATAATAAATTCTTTAAGCATCTTTTT
Source organism: uncultured Clostridia bacterium (assembly GCA_944388015.1). Classification (GTDB taxonomy): domain Bacteria; phylum Bacillota; class Clostridia; order TANB77; family CAG-508; genus CAG-269. Next base: position 29,942 of record CALXHD010000003.1, read on the forward strand.
TCCTAAATTTTTTCCTCCCAAGAATTTAAAATACTTAAAAATGTGAAAATTAATAAATTTACTTTTTTCTATACTATTATAATATGTAATTAATTTATTTATAAAGTCCTTATCTTCACTATTTTCACAATAATCTAGGCACATTTTTGCACCACTTAAATAAGCTTTATCTATAACATTTTGTTTTCTATATTTTAAGTAACTTTCATGTGATGTACCATTTTCTTGTTTCCAACGATTTATATTTTGTTTTAAACTTCTTCCACCAAATATATTTGTTTGATGTAATCTATAGTCAAATAATGGTTCTTTTATATATGTTATTCCCTTATTTTCATTTGCTATAAAACTAACTAGCCAATCTTGTGCCATTACACTTTTTTTAAATGGTATTGCTTTTTCTTTTACATCTTTTGTAAAAAGTTGTGAACAGCCAATACCTATATATCTTGAGATTGCTAGTTTGCTTTTTTTATTTATTAATGGCATATTTTTATATCTAAAATAATCTTCTTTAATCACATTATCATTTTCATCTATTTGTCTTGCATTTACATATACTAAATCCACATTTTCTTTTTTTAATTTTTCCAAACTTTTCTCTATTTTTTGTGGATACCAAATATCATCATGATCACTAAAACATATATAAGCAGATGTTGATTTTTCAAGAAGAAAATTAAAATTTTGTATATATCCTAGATTTTCTTCTTGAAAATATACAGTAACTCTTTTATCTTGTGCCTCATATTGTTCTAGTATTTGCTTTAATTCTTCATCTTGTGAATTATCATCACTAATTATAACATTTATATTAGTATATGTTTGATTTAAAATACTATCTATTTGTTTTACTAAATATTTAATATTTGTTTTATATGTTGCAACTAAAACATCTACTTTTTCCAATTTATTAACCTTCCTTAAGATTATTTATATTGATTATCTATTTCTTTTAAAATGACATCATGTGCACTTCCTTCAGAAATACTAACTTCTGAAACAAGAGTAAGTCTTGCTTTTTTGTGTAATTCTTCGATTGTTACACTTCCACAATTACACATTGTAGATTTTATTTTACTACATGTAATTTCTAAATTATCTTTCAATTTTCCTGCATATGGTATATATGAGTCAACTCCTTCTTCAAAAGAAAGTTTTTTGTCTCCTCCCATATCATATCTTTGCCAGTTTCTTGCTCTATTTGAACCTTCTCCCCAATATTCTTTAACATATCCATTTCCTCTTTTTATAACTCTTGTTGGGCTCTCATCAAATCTAGCAAAATATCTTCCTAACATTACAAAATCTGCTCCTAATGCCAATGCTATTGTAATGTGGTGATCATGCACAATCCCACCATCTAAACATAAAGGAATATATACTCCTGTTTCTTCAAAATATTCATCACGTGCTTTCGCAACATCTATTAATGCTGAGGCATTTCCACGTCCTATTCCTTTGGTTTCACGGGTTATACATATAGAACCTCCACCAACACCAATTTTTATAAAATCTGCACCTGCTTCTGCTAAATATCTAAATCCTTCTTTATCTACAACATTTCCTGCACCTATTTTTACTGTATCACCATATTTTTCTCTAACAAAATCAATTGTCTTTTTTTGCCATACAGAATATCCATCTGATGAATCCATACATATTAAGTCTACACCAGCTTCTACAAGTGCTGGTACTCTCTCTTCATAATCTCTTGTATTTATTCCTGCTCCAACAATATATCTTTTATTTTCATCTAACAATGAATTTGGGTTATTTTTTCTCTCTTCATAATCTCTTCTAAATACCAAATATTTTAATCTTCCTTCTTTAGTCAAAATAGGTAAACATGCCTTTTTGTTTTCCCAAATTATATCATTTGCTTCAGCTAATGTAACACCTTCATATGCCCACACAACTTTCTCTTTTGGAGTCATATAATTATCTATTGGTGCATCCATATTATCTCTACTAATTCTATAATCTTTGTCTGTTACTATTCCTAAAAATAGCCCATTTGATGTTCCATCATCTGTAATTATAACTGTAGAATGTCCTGTTTCTTCAACTAATTTTAGTACATCTTTTAAAGGAGTACCTGACTTAACATTTGAGTCACTAATCACAAACCCTGCTTTATGTTTTTTTACATGACGTACCATTTTTGCTTGAGATTCTATTGGTTGTGAGCCATATATAAAAGAAACTCCTCCTTCTCTAGCTAAAGCTATTGCCATTTCCTCTCCTGATACTGACTGCATTATAGCAGAAACCATTGGAATATTTGCA
>CALXHD010000004.1 GCA_944388015.1 uncultured Clostridia bacterium
GCTCTTTCAATTGCAAGCAAACTACGCATTACACTATATTTTTCAATTCTTTCATTTACCTTACTTTTCTTTCTAATTCCTGCAGTGTCTATTAAAATATATTTACCTTTATCATTTTCAAAATAACTATCTATTGCATCTCTTGTGGTTCCTGCAATATCACTTACAATTGTTCTATTTTCTCCCAAGATTTTATTTATTAATGAAGACTTCCCAACATTTGGTTTTCCTATAACAGCTACTCTTATATAATCCTCATCTTCTTCATCACTATCTTTTGGTGGCAAATGTTCATAGACAGCATCTAGTACATCTCCTATTCCTATCGCATTTGTTGAAGATATTGCATGAGGTTCTCCTATTCCTAAATTATAAAATTCATAAATATTTTCTTTATCTTTTTCATAATTATCTGCTTTGTTACAAACTAAAACAATTGGTTTATTTGATTTTCTAAGCATCAATGTTATTTCATGATCTGCTGAAGTTACACCTTGTCTTATATCTGTTAAAAAAATTATTACATCTGCAACTTCAATTGCTAGATTTGCTTGTTCTCTCATTTGGGATAATATTATATCTTCTGATTCAGGCTCGATTCCTCCTGTATCTATCAATGTAAAGTTTCTGCCTCTCCAGTTTGTCTCTGCATATACTCTGTCTCTTGTTACACCAGGTGTGTCTTCCACTATTGATATTCTATTCCCTGCTAAATAATTAAAAAATGTGGATTTTCCAACATTTGGTCTTCCTATTATTGCGACTATTGGTTTAGACATGTTTTTCCTCCATTCTTTTTTGATCATTTTCCAAATTATATATCAAAACAAAAAAGAAGTCAATTATTTTGACCCCTCTAATTCTTGATTTACTATGCATATTTATATAAGATTTATGCAAGTCCATATTTTTTCTTAAATTTATCTGCTCTTCCGCCAGCTGTTTCTTGTCTTAAATTTCCTGTCCAAAATGGGTGACATTTTGAGCAAATATCTACTTTTATATCTTTTTTTGTTGAGCCTACTTCTAATATATTTCCGCATGCACATGTTATTGTTGTTTGTTTATTGTAATTTGGATGTATTCCTTCTTTCACATTAATTCACCTCTTTTTCCTTTTTTTAACTAGTCTGTTTTTTATAATAACATATTTTTACTTGTTTTTCAAGTATATATTTTAATTTTTTTCATTTTCACTATTTTCATCATGTTGAATTGCATATATAGCAGAATATATCATCTCTTTATTTAATGATAATTTATTTACGAGTTTACCCATTATATTAAATACACATGCAATAATTAATATTAATAAACCTATTTTTTTCCAATATTTTGCTAACATATGCTCACTTCCCTTTTTCAACTATCACTTTAATATTATACATTTTTTTTAGTAAATTGTCAATATTTAAAATCTCCTCCTCCTAAAAATTCTTTTATTAAAGAATTACCAGGGATTTGCTCATTTGGTATTGGTTCAAAATACTTTAGTGTTTCTAGCAATCTCTTTGCTTCTGCATATTCTTTTTCTGTGTTTTTTATTGCTTTTAGTAATGGCTCTGCTGTTGATTTTAGAGCATTTAATTCATATATTAATGATGTATTAAACATTTTGTCTGCTTCTTCTTGGTATGGGAAAATGTTTCTTTCCTCTCCATCATTTACTTTATGCCATGTACTTAGTGTATGTTTTGCAGAATACCCTCTAAATTGATAGTCTCTTACTATTCTTCTAATTAGTCTTGTATCTGTTGTAGATATTCGATTATATCTATCCATATTTAAAACCGTTAATGCACTTATATAAATTTTATATTTTTCTTCTTTAGAAATTTGGCTTGTTAATTTATCATTTAAACAGTGTATACCTTCTATAACTAGAACCTCATTTTCTTTTAGTTTTAATTTATCTCCTAAATATCTTTTTGTTCCAACATGAAAGTCAAATTTTGGAATTTCCACTTCTTCTCCATTTAAAAATTGTACTAAATGTTTATTAAATAGTTTTAAGTCTATTGCTTCTATATTTTCAAAATCGTAATCTCCATTACTATCTCTTGGAGTATCTTGTCTTTCTACAAAATAGTTATCAACAGAGATTGTTACAGGTTTTATTCCGTTTAACTGAAGTTGTATGCCTAGCCTTTGAGCAAAAGTTGTTTTACCTGATGAAGATGGACCTGCAATTAATATCATTTTTATGTTTTTCTTTTTTGTTATATCATCTGCAATCATTGCAATCTTTTTTTCATGCAGTGCTTCAGCAAGCATAATGACTTCTTTCATTCTATTTTCTTTTATTGCCATATTTAGTTTATATACAGTATCCATATTTAATATTTTATGTATTCTTTCAAATTCTTCTAATGCCCAAGATAATTTTTTTGTAGGTTTGAATGGTTGTATTTTACTTGGATCTTTTGAGCTTGGATATCTTATTAAAAATCCATCACAATATTTTTCAATTTCAAATTTTTCTATTATTCCTGTTTTATTTGCTAGTGTTCCATAACAATAATTATAATAATCTTCACAATAATACATATATATTTTTTCATTATCTTTTAAGTCATATTGTAATCTGCCTTTTGATGTATCTGTTTTTTCATAAAATTCTTTTGCTTGTGCTCTTGTCATTGTAACTTTTTTTATTTTTAAATCTTTTTTTACTATATTTTCTATTTCTTCTGATAGCTTCTTCATGAATTCTTGTGTTACCTTCATATCTTCTAAAGTACAGAACATGGCATTTCCTAATTGATATTCTACTGTAAGTTTTTGTTTTGGATATAACTTTTCAAAAGCTTTTCCCATAATATATACCAGTGTTCTTACATATATCTTCATACCTTCTCTTGAATGAACATCTATTAGCTCTACTGTGCCATCATCTTCTATTTCATATTCTAGATTTTGATATTCATTATTATATATACATCCTACAACAGTGTATTTACTTTCTTTGATTTCCTTTGCTAATAAGTCTTTAACTTTAGTATTTTCTTTTAAATATAATTCTTTTCCTTCATATATAATTTTCATATGTTCCTCCTTTGTTAAACTGTAATAATATTTTATCTTAGTTAATAAAATAAGTCAAGATTGTTTTTTTATCTAAAATATTGATATTATACGAAAATCTTTGATTTCTCCTATAATAGATTTTTAATAGATAAAAAGACGATTCTAAATGGTATAATAAGCTACCAAACAGAAACGTCTAAAATCGCATAAATTTTAATTGTTTATATATATACTAGGATCTACTTGGATACTATCTTTAAGTATTTCAAAATGTAGATGTGGTTCATCTGCACTTTCAAATACTGCTGTATTTCCAACTGTTCCAAGGCTTTGCCCTTTTTCTACTTTTTCATTTTCTACTACAAATTCTGATGTAAGTAAATTAGAATAAACTGTTTCAAATCCATTTTCGTGTTCAACTACAATTGTTAAACCATACCTAGGATCATTTTTTATACTTTTTACAGTTCCTGCTTCTGCTGATTTTACGACAGTTGTTTTGTCTGCTTTTATATCGATTCCTGTATGAACAGTCCATTCTTGTAATGTTTCTGAAAATATAAGATTATCTTTGGCAAATTCTTTTACAATTTCTCCTTCTACTGGCTTTTGGAAACTTAGTTCTACTGTTTTTGTTTCTTCTTTGGTAGTATTAGTTTGTTTTTCTATTTCGTTTGTTTTTGATGTTTCATTTGCATTTGTTGTTATTGTGTTTGAATTAGAAGTGTTTTCAGTTTTAGTTTTGTTGTTTTCTGTATTTTTTGTTGTATTATTTGTATTATTATTTGAGTTAGTATTAGTACTTGTATTTGTAACTGTATTTCCTATTTCATTTTTAGCTTCATTTACTGATTTACCTATATCTATACTTGCTTCTTCTGAATCAGATTCATTTGATGAATTTGTTAAACTTGCCATTTGTTCACTGCTTAATGAACCTTGTTTTTCCTCGTTTTCTAAACTTGCACTATAGATAAATATTGCAATTACTATAACTGCTAAAACTCCAACCGCAATTGCCAAATATTTTATAATTTTATTTCCAGTCTCTTCATTAAATTTGTTTCTTGAATCTCTTATCATAATTTTCCTCCTTAATAATAATGTTATTACCATTATTTCCGTTTTAAGGAAATTTATACATAAGAAATTTAATTCTAAGTCAAATTTGTAATCTCTACATTTGCATAAAAATGATGTATTATATCTTCATAACTTTTTCCCTGTTTTGCTAAACTATCTGCACCTGTTTGACTCATACCAACTCCATGTCCATATCCTTTTACTTTAAAAGTAATTTTTCCATCTTGTTTTATAATTTCAAAATTAGTAGATCTAAGTCCAAAAATGCTTCTAGTTTCTACTCCTGATAAATTATGATTTCCAAATTTTATTGTTTTTACCCTATTACTTTCTGTATATTCTAATATTTTAATATCATCTGTCTCAAAATTTATGCTTATATCTGAATATTTTTCCTTTAATTTATTTAAAACTTCATCATATGTTAATGTAACTTCAGATGCATATTGACTATATCCATCTTCTCCGAGCAGTTTCTACTACTTGTAGATATGGAAAATTTGTTCCTCCCCATACATTTATTGGTATTTCAGTAGTTCCACCACTATTAGAATGAAAAAAGGCATTTATTGGTTTATTATCATATGTAATTATTTTATCTACTGTTTCTCTTACAGCTGTTTCTATTTTTCGCCAGTTTTCCTCTCTTTTGCTTTCTTCCCATTTGGCTAATCTGTCTTCTTTAGAAATCCATGCTTGGCAACAACTACTTTTATCACATATATCTGCATTATCATGTTTTTTATTTTGCACTTTATATATTGTGTATGTTCTTGCTACAGTCGCTTGTGCTTTTAGAGCTTCTAGTTCAAAATCTGCTGGCATCTCTGCTGATACAACATTACATAAATATTCTTCCAGGTTTACTTCTTCTACTTCTCCTGTATCTTGATGTAATAATTTTATTTTGGAATATTGTGTATTTGAGCCTTGTATTGGTTGTTCTTGAATTTCTGTTTCTGTTTGTTCGGTTGTAGTTATTGTTTTTGTTGTTTTTGTAAAAATTGCAGGTAAAATAAAGCAGATGCTTATAAGTGCAATAATATAAACTAAAATTTTTTTCATATAACCTCCTGCTTTTTTAGCTGACATCTACTAAAATATTTTTCATTTTTTGTAGTATTTTTTTCTCTGCTCTTGAAACCTGTACTTGACTTACACCTAATATTTTAGCGACTTCACTTTGGGTCTTTTCTTTAAAAAATCTAAGCATAATTATTTTTCTATCTTTTGGTTCTAACTTACTAATAGCATCTTTTAATGCTATTTTGTTTGTTATTATATCTTCATAATTATCTTCAGTTGATATTTTTTCTATTAAAGATATTGATTTTTCTCCTTTTTCAGACTTATATGTGTTATCAATAGATTCTACTGGTCTACTTGCTTCTAATGCTATTGCTATGTCTTCTTTTGAGATTTTTAATTTTTTTGACAGTTCTTCTATTGTTATATCCTCTTCATTTTTGTTTTTATACTCTTCTTGTAATTGTTTTATTCTTACTTGTAACTCTTTAATACTTCTACTTACTTTTATTGCTCCATTATCTCTTATATGTCTTTTTATCTCTCCTAGTACATATGGTACTGTGTATGTTGAAAGTTTTACATCAAAACTTGTGTCAAATCTTTTTATTGATTTTATAAATCCAACACATCCTATTTGATATAAATCTTCTAATTCAAAGCCTCTTCCACTAAATCTTTTTACTATACTCCATATTAATCCACTATTTTGTCTTATAAGTCTTTCCATTTCAAACTTATCGCCTTCTTGGGCTTTTTTTATAGAATTATTATCGTTTTCAAACATATTTTTATCCTCTGTTTTGTATTTAAATTAATATGTGTTTTTTCACATTTTTATGTATTTAAAATTGTATATGTGTCCTCTTCACTTTCTTTTTTTTCATGGCTTTTTATTTTTTTACTCATAGTTATTTTTGTTCCTAATCCTACAATTGATTCAATATTTACTGAGTCCATAAAGCTTTCCATTATTGTAAATCCCATTCCTGATCTTTCTAAATTTGGCTTTGTTGTATATAATGGTTCTTTTGCTATTTCTATATTCTCTATTCCTTTTCCATTATCTGATATTTCTATTATTATTTCTTTTTCTTTTAATTTTGCATATATTTTTACAATACCGATTCTGTTTTCATATCCATGTATTATACAATTTGTAACAGCTTCTGAAACTGCTGTTTTGATATCTGCTAATTCTTCTATTGTAGGGTCTAATTGTGAAGCAAATGCTGCGACTGTTAGTCTTGCAAATGCCTCATTACTTGATTTACTTAGAAATTCTAGTCTCATTTCATTTTCAACTTGTTCTTTCATAATTTTTTTGTTCCTTTTTTTGTATTTAGATTTTTATGGAATCTATAAACCATTTAACTTGCTGTACTTTCTTGAAGTGATGTTACTGAAATTAATTTTAATACACCACTCATTTCAAATATTTTTTTTACACTTTGCGTTAAATTTGCTATTTCTAGTGTTACTCCTAACATGTTTGCAAATTTATACCTTCCTATTAAAAATCCTATTCCTGCACTATCCATGAAAGTGACACTATTAAAATCAAATATAACTCTTTTAGGCATATATCTTTCAATTTCATAATCTGCTCTCCTCCTTATCTTTTGTACACTATGGTCATCAATTTCTTCTGATATTTTAAATACTAGTAACTTGTCCTTCTCATAAAATTTTGATTCCATATTCATCTTCCTTTCGTTTTTTCGTTATTATTATATATTCATTTACATTTTTTTCCAAGAGCGAAACTATAGAAGTTTTGTCGAAGTTTGATAAGTTTTCGACAATATTCTATGTTAGAGTTATACGTAAAATTGTGTTTTTCTTATAAATATGTTTTATCTATTAGAAATTTTCTAACAGATAAAAAAGGAGTAAGTTTTTAACTCACTCCTTTTGGTAAGAGTATACTCTTACCAAGTTTTTCCCAAAATTATTTTTTCCGCTATTATCTCGTGGTCACAAGAACAATCTCCACGATGTGCAGGCATAAATAGGTCTTTATTTATATGGCCTATTCCTAAAGCTTCCCATTGCCCGTCATTTCTATTTAGGTATAGGAGCCTAACTTCTTTTCCTATAAGTTCACTATTCCTTTTTACCTCTAAAATTTCAAATAGTCTTATGACGGCTGAAGCCTTAGATTTCATACTTGTTCCATCATTTAACGGATAGTTTTTTTTATATCCGTTTTCAAATTTAATGGTTAGAATAAGCATGTCTCCATTTACTTCTACATATGCCTCCCGTATTTTGGTGTTTTCCAGCCTACTGTTGTACTTTGTTCTCATTTTTTTCCTCCTGGGATTTTTATTTTGGAAACCTGTTCCAATACTTTTATTTTAACATAGTTTTACATAAAATTCAAGTATTAAATTTCATCATCTTCGTCAGCTGTTTCGTCATATTCAAATTCATAACTTATTTCATCAGGTGTATTTATCTTTGTTTTATTTGTCTTTTTAGAACTGTCCTCAATGTTTTCTTTGATGTTTTCTTCTACTTTAATATGTTTATTTTCTTTTGTATTTTTATTTTCTTTTTTAGTCATTTGATTTAAAATTTTTTCTGTTTGTTCTTTTTTATTTTTTATACAGCAATTCATCATGTTATTAGCTTTTTCTATTATGTCTGGTATATAGTCAAATAACCTATCTATACTTGATGAATGTTCGACAGGTATTAATCTTACATTTTCATTTGTTATTACCAAAAACGCTATAGGATTTATACTTACTCCTGCTCCGACTTCCGTCCTCCAAATGGCAATCTATATTGTATTGCCTCTTCTTTTTCTACTTTTTTGTATTCATCAATTGTCTCTCCTTTAAATTCACTCCCACCTGCTGCAAATCCAAAAGAAACCTTTGATATAGGTATTATTACTATGTTGTTTGATGTTTCTATAGGTTCTCCTATAATAGTATTTACATCAATCATATCTTGGATACTATTCATTGCAGTAGTCATAAGTCCTTCAATTGGATGTTCATTCATGTACATCATCTCTCCTTTCCATATATATGATGTACACTTTTTTTTATTTTAAACAATAAATTAAATATTTAAATCCTATTTAAAGCATTTTTATGAATTTTAATATTATCTTTGCTTTTTGGTAATATAAATTCTTTATAATAAACAGATGTTGCACTTAGTATATTAATAAATTTAACTTCTAACTCACTATATAATTTTATTTTTATAATATTATCATTTATATATACAGGAGAAATCCTAAATATTTTGTTATCTATATTTTTTTGTGTTTTTACCAATAATATTGTAATAACTGTACTGATTGTTGGAATTATAAATGATGTTAATATTGGGCTTTTAGTTCCGAGTTCTATTTTTAGATTTAAAGAGTTTATATCTATTTTGATTGTTTTTAATAATATTGGAATATATTTTTTTAAATTGTATTTTCTTTGTAAATTTATTAATTCTTGCTCATTTATCTTTTCTTTTAATTTTTCTTCTATATGTGTTTTATTATTTATTTTTTCTAATTTTTTCTTATTTAAAGTTATTTTGAATATTGGTATAATATTTAATGTATATATTATGATTTTAATTTTGTAATCTGTATTATAATGTGTTTCTATGTTTTGTCCATTTATGTTCTTTTCTAAGTGTTTATGTGAATTATATTCTAAATTTTCAATCTTAATTTTAAATTTTATAGACATTATTAATAAAAATAGAAAAACTATAATTAACATTATTACTAGGAATAGCATTTTTATCTCCTTCTTCCTTAGTTTGTTTATAATAGTTTTTCCATTTTTTGGTTTTTTTAAACATTAATTTTTCTCTACATATATATCTCCAAAAGTTTTTTCTTGATTTGTTTTTATTTTATTTCTTCTAGATAGTTCTAATAAACCACTAAATGCTGTTACAACCTCTTGCTTATCTTTCTGTTTTATTGAAAACATTTTGTTAAATACAAATTTTCTTTGTTTTACTAATACTTTAAGCATTTCTTTTACTTTACTTGCTACTGTATAATTATCTACTAATGCTATTTTATCTATGTTTTTCGCATTTTGATTTAACCTTTGGCTAGTTCTGTTTAATAAGTCTTTGTATATATTCGGAATTATTTCTGATGTGTATTTTTTTTCTAATTGTTTTTTTGGTAATGTTATATTTTCCGGATTTTTTGTGATTCTTTTTGAATATATTAAGTAGTTTTCCTTAAATTTAGCACTCATTTCCTTATACTTTTTATATTCTATAATTCTTCTAATAAGCTCTTCTTCTGTTAATTCTTCTGTTTCTTCTTCTTGTTTTGGCAAAAGCTTCTTAGATTTTAAATATAGTAGTGAAGATGCCATAACTAAAAACTCACTTGCAATTTCAAGATTTAGTTTATCCATTTGATTTAGATATTCTATATATTGCTCTGTTATTTCTGTTAGATTTATATCATATATATCCATTTTATTTTTTTCTATTAGATATATTAATAAATCTAATGGTCCTTCAAATTTATCAATTTTTATTAAATATTTCTTGCTTTCTAGTGTTAATATGCTTGGCATTATATTTTCTCCTTTTATTTGTTTTTTACAAGGTTAAGCTTCTTATATCTGTGTAATAATTGTGAAGCAATTTTACACATTTGGCAAAGCCTTTTTTATATTTTCAGATTGATATCCCTTTTTTAATAGATATTGTTTTATTTCTTCCATATCCATACTTGTTTGCTTTTTGTATATTATATTACTTATAGATTTACATTCATAATCTTCTAATTCTTCTTTATTATTATAAATGTAATCTTCAATATCTTCTTTTTTAAGTCCTTTTGTTTGTAGTTTATATGTAAGTTCTCTAATTGATAAATTTTTTAATGCTATAAAATTATTTACTGCTTTTTCTATATATTCTATATCATTTATGTAATTAGCCTTTTTTAAATAGTCTATAACATCTTCTAATATATCTTCTTGTACTACTCTTGAAAATTTTTTTCTTACCTCATATTCTGTTCTTCTTTTATATAATATATATTTTAATACCCTTGTTTTTTGTTCATCAAATTCTTCAACTGTATACATATTTCCTCCTGATTTTATTCTTCTTCGTCTTCTTCATCCTCATCTGCTTCATGTAATTCCTCTCCAAGACTTTGCTCAAATGCTTTTTCAAAATTTTCTCTAACTTTCTTTTCCACTTCATCTAACATTTCAGGATTTTCCCTTAAGTATTTTTTTACATTTTCTCTACCTTGACCTATTCTGTCTCCATTATAGCTAAACCATGATCCACTTTTTTCGATGATATCTAGGTTAACTGCCATATCTAAAACATTTCCTTCTCTTGAGATTCCTTCGCCATACATAATGTCAAATTCTGCTTCTCTAAAAGGTGGTGCTACTTTATTTTTTACAACTTTTACTTTTGTTCTGCTTCCTTTTATTTCTCCATCTTGCTTAATATTTTCAGCTTTTCTAATATCTAATCTAACAGATGCATAAAACTTTAATGCTCTTCCTCCTGTTGTTGTCTCAGGATTTCCAAACATTACTCCTATTTTATCTCTTAATTGATTTATAAATATTAGAACTGTTTTTGATTTGTTTATTACTCCTGCTAATTTTCGTAATGCTTGTGACATTAATCTTGCTTGTAATCCCATATGCGGGTCTCCCATATCACCATCTATTTCTGCTTTTGGTACTAATGCTGCAACAGAGTCTACAACAATAACATCTAATGCTCCACTTCTAACTAAGCTTTCTGTTATTTCTAATGCTTGTTCTCCTGTATCTGGTTGAGATACAATTAGATTATCTATGTCTACTCCTAATTTTTTAGAATATACTGGATCTAAAGCATGTTCTGCATCTATAAATGCTACTTCTCCTCCTAATTTTTGTGCTTCTGCTATTATGTGTAGTGCTAAAGTAGTTTTACCTGAAGATTCAGGACCATATATTTCTATAATTCTACCTCTTGGGACTCCTCCTATACCTAGTGCAATATCTAAGCTTAATGCTCCTGTAGGTATTGCCTCTATTTCCATTGCTTTATATTCTCCTAGTTTCATTACTGAACCTTTTCCATAATTTTTTTCAATTTGAGCCATTGCTGCTTCCAATGCTTTTTTCTTTTCTGCGTTTTCACTCATTTTTGTTCCTCCTTATTTTTAAAACTTTTGTTTGATATACACATTATATACCAAATTTTTGTTTTGTCAATATTTTTTTATTCTTTTTATATAAAATTTATTTATACCAACCAGAGATATTATAGAATATATTAAACCAATTTGGTGTAACATCTCCAATTAATCCTGTACTATATGCTACAGTAAATTTATTATTATATAAGCTAATATATGGTACATCATCCCTATATATTTCTGCTAATCTTTTATATCTATTTATTAATGTATTCTCATCTGTTGTATTCTTTACTTCGTTTAATATATTATTTACTTCGTCATTTGAATAATTAGCCATATTATTTACGCCAAAAAATGTTTCTAAACTAGGACTTAATGATAAGTTTATTCCACACAATACCATATCATAGTTTTTAGAATTAATACTATTATAATAGTCATTATCTTGTAATTGAACAATATTCACGTTTATTCCTTGGCTTCCAAGTTGCGATTTAATATTTTGAGCTACATTTACCATGGTAGAATCACTTGCTTTTACTGCTAAATTTAGTATTAATCTTACTGTTTTATAATTTTCAGTTTTTTGCCAATATCCATTTCTATAAACCCATCCTGCATCTGTTAATAGTTGTTTTGCCTGTTCAGGATTATAACCAGCACTTGCATTTTGGTTACTATATAACCAATTACCATAATCTAGTGGGAAATCTGACGTGTAATAATTATTATTAAAGATACTAGATGTTATATTTGTTTTATCTATTGAATATGAAATTGCTTTTCTTACTTCTTGTCTTGATAATAATGTATTTGCCATATTTAATGAAATAAATACATGTTCTCTACCTTTCATTTCTTTTTTTGCATAACCTATAGTTCCTATATAATCTTGTAAATTGCTATTATCTGTTGCGACAATATCTAAGTTACCCATTTTAAAACTATTATATAGTTCTGCTAATGATGAATATAAATTAATTGTGATTTTAGTTAATGTTAGGTTTGTTTTTGTATTCCACCAATTATTATTTTTTACTAACACTAAATGTGTGGATTGAACATCTGAATATTTATACATTCCTGTTCCTATAGGTACAATTCCCTCATTAAACTCTTTATCTAGATAAAACGAGCTTGACATAATTGGAAATACAAGATTATATTCAAAAAAAGGTATTTCTTTATCTAGAATTATTTTTAAGGTGTAATCATCTGTAATTTCTATATTTGCAATGTTTTGCACATTCGATGTATAAATTGAGTCAACAGATTTCAACTTTTCTATAGTAAATTTAACATCATCTGCCACAAATTTTTCCCCATTTGACCATCTTACATTATCTTTTAATTTAATAATATATGTTGTACTATCTTGTTTTGCCCATTCTTGTGCTAAACATGATTCTAATTTGTAGTCTTGTGTTAAATTAAATAATGGTTCATATATTAACCTAGATACATCTTGAATATTTTTATTATGACTTAGAATTGGATTTGTACTATCAAATGATGCAACACCTAAAGTTATTTCTGTTATCTTTTGTTCTTCTGTAGAAACATGTGTCTGCTCTTGTTTAGTGACTTCTTCTTCTGTTTTTATTTTGTATATAGCAAAAATCATGATTCCAACAACAAATATGCCGAATACATATTTAAAAAAATTTGATTTCATATTATTTGCTTCACCTCTATCTTGCACATATCATATATTAAATTGCTAAATTTTTCAAGTTTTTATTACATATTTTTGATTTTTTTGTACATACTAGTTACAGTTCACTTGTATAATATTAATTTTTTAAAAAGAGTTATATATTATGATTGCAAATGTGTTGTAACATGCTAGTGGTATTTTTTGATATAAGGAAGGAAATTAAAATTAAAAGGAGTCTAAATTATATGAAAAATAAATATATTTTTGCAATTGTTTTTTTGTTAGTTATATGTATCATTGCTTTTTTCTTTTTTAGGGATAAATCTAATGATAGCAATTATGAAGCTAAGAAGACTTCAACTACAAATAATACAACTGAAAACACATCAGATAACAAGAGTTCAAATAATACAGATGTAAATAGTGTTAATTCTAATGAGTCTACTCAAAATTCATCTAGTGAAGATGATAACGCAAAACCTAAGGAAACTCAAGCACGGTATATATACAACTAAAATATATACCAAAGAAGAAGCTAGACAAAACAACATGGAATTAACTGCATCTAGACTTAATGGTCATATTGTAAAAAATGGTGAAACTTTTTCTTTTTGCAATACTTTAGGACCTTCTTCTTCTAAGACTGGATATCAAGAAGCTGATATATTTGATAAAGATGGTAATAAGAAAAAAGGCTTAGGAGGAGGAAATTGCCAGATTAGTAGTACATTATATAATGCTGTTTTAGCCACACCTAATTTAGCTATTATTGAACGTCACGAACATAGTAATGATGTGCCATATGTTGCAAAAGGAAAAGATGCTGCTGTAGCTTATGGAAGTTATGATTTTAAATTTAGAAATGATACTGGGCATGATATAAAACTTTTATTTGAAGTTACTAAAGATAATGTTACTGCAAGTATTGTAATACTTGGATAATACACTAGTAATATTTTTATGTTTTATGTCATAAATTTGTACTGGTGATATTTTGAGAAAAGCAAAAATTTTTTTATTAAATGGATTTATAATGACTATTACCTCATGCATTATGCGTGGAGCTGGTCTAATTTTTAATATATATGTTGCTAATAAAGTTGGTCAGGAAGCAATTGGTGTATTTAGTCTAGTAATGTCTGTATATACATTTGCAATTACTTTTGCGACTTCTGGTTTGGGTCTTGCATGTACTTGTATAGTTTCTGAAGAATTTGAAAAGAAAAACTATACAGCAGGTTATATAGCTGTTAAAACATGTATTAAATTTGCAATAATCTTGGGTTTAATAGGTTGTTTTGGTTTAATAGTTTTAGCTCCTGTAATATCTACTGTTTGTTTAAATAATGCTGTTTCAAATATGCCAATATATGCCATAAGTCTTGGTCTTCCTCTTATTAGTGTCTCTAGTGTAATTAGTGGTTATTTTAATAGTGTAGGTAAATCTTATAAAAATGCATTTTCTCAAAGTTTTGAGCTTTTTGTAAAGATTATTGCTACTATAATTTTGCTTTGTTATGCTATTGATAAAGGTATTGATGTAATATGTACATGTTTAATTTTAGGTGATGTAATTTCAGAGATGTTTTCATTTGGTCTAAATATCGTTCTTTACTACATAGATAGAAAAAAATCTTTACAATGCCGTAGTTCTAATTTGAAAATGGTAAATCGTATTTTAAAAATATCTTTTCCTGTAGCAATAACATCATACATACGTTCAGGGCTTTCTTCTTTAAAACAATTTTTAATTCCATTACGTTTACAGACGGCTGGGCTTAATTATACATTAGCTATCTCAAAATATGGATTAATAAATGGTATGGTTATGCCTGTTTTGATGTTTGCAAGTTTTTTTATAAGTTCTTTTGGAACATTGTTAATCCCTGAATATTCACGACTCTTGGCTGGGAAGAATTTTAATAGAATAAAAACTGTTAGTCATAAAATTTTTGATACAACTTTTGCTTTCTCTATTTTGGTTAGCGGAATTTTTTTATTTTTTGCAAATGAACTTAGTCTAATTATTTACCAAAGCTTAGAATCTGCGAGTTATATAAGAATTTTAGCTCCTTTGGTAATTTTTATGTATATTGATACAATTATTGATAGTATTTTAAAAGGTATAAGTTCTCAATTTGGTGCTATGTGTATTAATATCTGTGATTTGGTTATGACTATTGCAATTATTTATTTTGTTGTGCCTATTTTAGGAGTTAATGGCTATATTTTCAGCATATGTGCTAGTGAGATTTTTAATTTTATTGCTAGTTATTTTTTACTCAAGAAAAAAATTGGATGTGGTTTTAACATATTACATTATTGTTTTAAGCCATGTTTGGGTTTAGCAATTTCATATATTATTAGCTTAATAATTCCATGTATATTTGATAATTTTGTCTTATATGTTATTTTTAAAATCTCTGTCTTCTGCATTATTTATTTAATTTTATTTCTATTTTGGAAGAAAAAAGAGGGATTTAGAATATAGTTTCAAGTAAGGCTTACATAATTTATAAGCCTTATTTGAAAATTTATGATTTTAAAATTCCATATCTTCTATATTAAGTAATCTATTATATTTTGATACTCGATCTGTTCTACATGGTGCACCTGTTTTTATTTGTCCAGCATTTACTGCAACTGCAATATCGGCAATAGTCGTATCTTCTGTTTCTCCTGATCTATGTGATATTATAGTTTTATATCCTTTTTCTTTTGCTCTTTTAATTGTATTTAATGTTTCTGTTAATGTTCCAATTTGATTTGGTTTAATTAAAATAGCATTTCCGATGTGTTCTTTTATTCCTTTTTCTAGTCTTTGTATATTAGTAACAAATAAATCATCTCCCACTAATTGTATTTTGCTTCCTAGTTGTTCTGTTAGAGTTTTCCATCCTTCCCAATCCTCTTCTGCTAGACCGTCTTCAACAGATATTATTGGATATTTATTACACAATGTTTCTATATATTTTATCATCTCATCTCTTGTTTTAAATTCATCTGTCTTCCAAAAGTAATATCCATTTTTGCCAATTTTATGTGCTTCATCAAACATTTCTGTACTTGCTATATCTAAAGCTATACATATGTCTTTTCCAGGTTCATACCCTGCTTTTTTAATAGCTTCCATAATCACATCTAATGCCATTTCTTCATTTTCTAGATTAGGTGCAAAACCTCCTTCGTCTCCGACTGCAACTGAATACATTTTATCTTTTAGAACTTTCTTTAATGTATGATATATTTCTGCACCTCTTCTTAATCTTTCTGCAAAAGTAATGTTTCCTATAGGCATAATCATAAATTCTTGTATGTTTATATTATTATCTGAATGTTTTCCCCCATTTAATATGTTCATCATTGGTATAGGTAAATCTGTTCCATTTATTCCACCTATATACTGGTATAATTCTAAGCCTAAAGAATTTGCTGCTGCTTTTGCAACTGCTAAAGATACTCCAAGTGTTGCATTTGCACCTAGATTTGATTTATTTAATGTATCATCTAATAATATTAATTCTTCATCTATTCTTTTTTGGTTATATGCGTTCATTCCGATTAATTTTTTTACTATTTTTTTATTTACATTTTCTACTGCTTTTTGGACTCCTTTTCCAAGATATCTAGTTTTATCATTATCACGTAACTCTACTGCCTCAAAACTCCCTGTTGATGCTCCTGAAGGTACCATTGCAATACCTGAATATCCTCCTTCTAAAATCACTTCCACTTGTACTGTTGGATTACCTCTAGAATCTAGTACTTCTAATGCTTTTACATCTTCAATCCCTATGAAGTTTTTCATTTAAAACCATTCCTTTCATTTTAGTCTATTAATACATATTATGTCCATTATTGGAATATTTTAATCATGCTATCTTTTTTGTTTTTTTCTTTCTTAATTCTTTTGCATAATTTAAACTAATTTCATTTATTTCGCCTGAAGATATTCTAGCTATCTCTTGCAAAGTTTCTTGTTCATTTAATTGTTTTATATTTGTATTTGTTCTTTCATTTATTATTTTTTTACTAATAAAATAATTTACATCTGCCATTGCTGCTATATTTGGTAAATGTGATATGCATAATATTTGGTGTTTTCTAGCTATATGATATAATTTTTGTGCGACACTATTTGCAGCTTTTCCACTAATTCCAGTATCTATTTCATCAAAGATTAGTACTGGTATTTTATCTGTATCTGCTAATACTTTTTTTATTCCTAGCATTATTCTTGATATTTCTCCACCTGATGCTATTTGTGATAATTGCTTTTCATCTTCACCTAGATTTGTCTTTATATAAAAGGTTACAATATCTTTTCCAGTTTTAAAATATTCTGAGCATTCATTTACATGTATATTTATTTTTGCATTTTTCATTTCTAGTTCATTTAATTCTTGATTTATTTTATCACTTAATTCTAATGCTTTTTCTTTTCTTATTTTGTGCATATTTTTTGCCAATTTATCCATTTCTTCTTCTAACTCTTTTTGTTCTTTTTTTAGTTTATTATTATATTCTTCTAAGTTTTCTATGTAATTGATTTCTTGCTTTATTTTTTCTTTATATTCTAAAATTTCTTGTATATTATTGCCATATTTTCTTTTTAGAGAATGTATAATATCTAATCTTTCTTCTATTTCTTTTCTTTCTTCTTCATCAAAATATGTATCTTCACATGAACTTGATATTTCTCGCGCTATTTCTTGTAATTCATAATAGATACTTTTTAAGTTGCTTGTTGTTTTTTCATATTTTTCATCTATATTTGCTATTTTATCTAATGCTCTTATTCCTGTGCTTAGTGCATCTATTGCTATATTATTTAATACATTGTCTGTTTCTTTCAAGTTTTGTGCTATTTTTTCTGAATTCATAATTATTTTCCTTTTGTTTTCTAATTCTTCATCTTCTCCAATTTTTAATTTAGCTTGTTTTATTTCTTCATATTGGTAATGTAGTAAATCTAGTTTTCTTTCTCGTTCTTTATTATCCCCATAGTTTTCTCTAAGCTTTTTCTCAATTTCTATATACTGAGTATATTTTTGACTATATTGATTTTTATCTTTTAATCCTTCTCCAATAAAACCATCTAAATAGTTTAAATGATATTTATTATCTAGTAGTATTTGATTATCATTTTGCCCATGAATTTCAATTATATCTCTCATGAATTTTTTTAATTCATTGACTGTAACCATTCTGCCATTTATTTTGCATAAATTCCTACCATTTGTATTTACTTCTCGTGAAATTATTATATTTCCATCAATAGAATTAGGGTTTTGTGGTAAATATATACATGCTTCAATATATGAATTTGTTTCTCCTTTTCTTATCATTTCTTTTGAAAATCTTCCTCCTGAAAGAATTAATAATGAGTCTATTATTAGAGTTTTTCCTGCTCCTGTTTCACCTGTTAAAACATTTAAACCATTGTTTAAGTTAATTGTTAGTTCCTTAATTATACCTATATTTTTTATATGTAATGTACTTATCACTATAATTCCTCCAATCGTTTTATCGTATTCTTGTTTGCTAAACTTATGTTTGATTGCATTTTATATCTTATCTATAATTTTGTCAATAGTTTTTACGAATATTTTTTCGCATTTATTGCTTTTTGTTTAATTTTGTGCTAAAATACACATAAATTTTATAAGGTGAACAAATGTGAAAGTCTTATAGTTTGCGATAATTTTAACTTTTCTCTTTGGGTTTATAGGTAACCTTTTAAAAACCTAAATAATTATACAAGGAATGATATTAATTATGGCATTTGATGGTATTGTAACCAAAGCGATTTGTTCTGAATTATCAGAATTAAAAAATGCTAGAATAGATAAAATTTTTGAGCCAAATAAAAATAATGTATTGATAGGTATGTATTTAAATGGTAAAAATTATGCATTAAACATATGCATAGATTCACAAAATTGTAGGCTTCATTTAACTACACATCCTATTTCTAATCCAAAAGTTGCACCTAATTTTTGCATGATTCTTCGCAAAAATTTAATTGGTATGCATCTAAAAAACATATATTCACTTGATTTAGAAAGGCTTGTTATTCTAGAATTTGAAGGTTTTGATGAAATAGATGATCTTATTAGTAAAAAACTTATAATAGAATTAATGGGAAAACACTGTAATATAATTCTTTTAGATGAACAAAATATTATAATTGATAGTTTAAGACATATAAAACAAGATGATGAAAAATATAGGAATATCTTGCCACATATTAAATATGTTTTTCCTATTTCTGAAAAATACAATTTTTTAGATATCTTAACTTTTAGTGATTTTTATAATTTAATATGTAAGCATATTTCTAAAGATACATCGATTTCTAGAATTATTTCGGATTTGTTTAATGGTATTAGTAAAGGTTTTATACGTACTATAATTGAAAAGCTTGATATAAATGAAAATAATTTTGATTATTCTTCATCATATGGGAAACAATGTTTAGAAAAAATTTATGATTATATTAAAAAAACAATAAATTCAATTGATTCAGGTAAATTATCGTTTTGTCCAATTTATAAGGATGATGGAACACAAAAAGATTATTATTTAGTTCCTATAGATAGTGTTTCAGATAATTTTGAATTGAATTTTTATATTGATGATTTTTATTATGTAAAAGAAACTTCTGATAATTTTAAAAATTATAGAAATACTTTGTTAAAACTTATTTTTCATACTCTTCAAAAATATGAAAAACGTTTATTACACATAAATGAAAAGCTAAAAGAATGTGATAATATGGAAACTTATAGAATTTATGGTGAGCTTATTACAGCTAATTTGTATCTTTTTAATTCTAATTCTAATTTAGATGTAATTAAAGTTGATAATTATTATGATAATAATAAAAAAATAGAGATTCCTTTAGATAATCGTTTTTCTATTAATGTGAATGCTAAAAAATATTTTAAGAAATATTCTAAATTAAAAAATGCATTAGAAATTGTTACTGCTCAAAAGATTGAAACTGAACAGGAATTAGATTATATACAAAGTGTTATATATGAATTAGAAAGTGCTAAAACAGTTGATGAACTTTCAGAAATATATGATGAGATTTTATCAAATTCGGTTTTTCAAATCAATCCATCTAGAAATTCTGATACTAAAAAGAAAAGAATAAAAAAGTCTAATTTGACGAAAAATAAAAATGTTTCTTTTAATCCTATTAAATATAATATTGATGGATATACTGTTTTAGTTGGTAGAAATAATAAAGAAAATGATTATTTAACATTAAAATTTGCTAATAAATCTGATATTTGGTTTCATGTAAAGGATTTTCATGGTAGTCATGTAATATTAAAATTTTTAAATGATAAGAATCACTCTAGTAATTCTAATAATATTTTGGATATTATTCCTTATGATTTGATGAGTAAGGTTGCTAAATTAGCTGTTTTGCATAGTAAGGCTCGAAATTCTTCTAATGTTCCAGTTGATTACTGTGAAGTTCGTTATGTTAAAAAAATGAATGGTGGTAAGCCTGGGATGGTTATTTATACTAATAATAGGACTATTTATGTATAATAGTCCTATTAAAATCATTTTAAAGCTATATGTATGTTTTCAATCTTTGCATTTAGTTCTCTAGAAACAATATTCTGTATTTGAGCAATTTCTTCTTGACTTAAGTCCTCTGCCCCAATTATTACACTAATACTAGTTCCATTTACAAAGACTATGTTATTTTCAAATCCTTTTGTTGATATTAAATTCTCACAAATCATAATACTATTTTTTTCATCATTTATTTTCTTTATTTCTTCTGTTGCTGATTGTTTTTGTGTTTCAGATGAATTGCTCGAATTTAAAATTTTATCATATGTTTCTATCATTTGTGAATACATAGTATCTCTTTCTAATTTAGATTTTGTAAAATAGTCAGTTATTTCTGCTGTATTTGTTTGTATTATATTTTCATTTACCATATTTTCTTCTGCCGTATTTGTTGCATTCACATTAATTTCATTTGATGTAACAGCATTATTTTCTGCTATATTTTCAACTGTTTCATTTGTAATTTGATTAGTTTCATCTACTATATTTGTGTTTACTAACTTTGCATCACCAATATTATTTAATCCTGCTAATTCTTCTGCACTTGCTGTGGCTTGTAAAGTTTTATCTATATCATTTTCTGATCCACTATAATTCAAATACCCAGCTACTATTAACATTAATGCTATAACGTAAATTAATACTTGGTTCTTCTTTAAAATTTTCAAATTAATCACATTCCTTCCATTTTTAAGTTATGTAAATTTTTATCCTTCCATCTGAAAAACTTGTATTTTGTGTGTTGCAAGTCCTGTTACTGCTTCTACTGCTTGTATAATATTTGTTTTTACATCAATATTACCTGCTCCTTTTGCAGTAATTATTGCTCCTTCTATCTTAGGTTCTATTACTTTTTGTGTCATTGGGGTTTTTACTCCATTTTCTTCTTGATAGATAATATCTTTTTGCATGTCAGTTGTTTCTATTTTTCTTACTCCACCTTCAGTGTCTGTTTCTTCTGTTGTACTACTTTGAGAATTTTCATTATACATTGCAATTACTTCACTAGATTCAGAGTAATTTATAAATACTTTTACTTCTCCAACTCCTTGTATTTCTTTTAAGATATTTTCTAACTTTGTTTCTAAGCTATCTTTATTTATTTTTGTGTCTGTTGTATTTTGTGTTGCCAATACTTTTGTTTTGTCACTTTCTTCTTGTTTTACTTCTTTTTGTTTATTGTCATTCCATACTAAATTTATTGCTATTATTGTTATTATTAAAATTATCACAAAAAATACTAAGTTTTCGATTTTTCTTTTGTTATTTTCCTGTCCATCTTCTTTTTTGCCAAATAAATTATTTAATTTATCTTTAAACATGTTTCATTCACCTCATATTCTTGTATAAGAATTCTTTTAATATTTTTTATTTCTTGTTCTGTTAATTCTTCTTGTTTGGGCTGTTTTTCCTCATCTTGCTTGTTTATTTGAACCTTTTTTATTTTTTGTATTTCTTCTACTAGTTTATTTTCTATTATTTGTTTTTCTTTTTTCTGTTCTTCATTTTTTTGTATTTGTAATGTTATGTTTTTTATTTTACTATCTGAACCAATTTCTAGTTCTACTTTGCAATAATTTACTAAATACCCTTCTGTTTCCACCTTTTCTATTATATCTTTTTCTAACTCCTCTTCTCCTATTTGTTTTAGCCTCTTATCCATTGATTCTTGATTAACAGTTTCACTACTTGCTTCTTGTGTTTGGTTATTTTGCATTATTTCGTTTACATCAAATTTTAAGTTTTTTCCTATTAATGGTGATATTATATTAAACAAAATATATAGCCCCATTATCATTTTTATGTATTTTGTATTTTTATTTTTGGGTAAAATCATTTCAAATATTGAGACTATCATTACTGCTAATATTATATTTTTTGCCCATGTATTAAATAAATCTATCATATATACCTACCTATACATCATTCCACTATTAGATATTTTTATTACTAATGTAGTTCCTATAATAACCATTACAGACATAGAACAAAGTATTGCAAGTAATACTTTAAATATATTTCCAATTTGATCTAATAGTTTTATTATTTTCTCATCTGCAATAGGTTCACATATTCCTGCTAAAACTTTGTAGCTTATCGTTAATATTGCAATTTTAATTATTGGCATTATACATATTCCTATTATGATTATAACTCCTATAACTCCTATTGCATTTTTTAATATAATCCCACATCCAAGTACGCTATCTACAGCATCTCCTAATATTTTACCTACAATTGGTATACTACTACTTACTATTGCTTTTGTTGTTTTTGCAGTTATTCCATCTACACTGCTTGATAATGTCCCTTCAAGTGATATAATACCTACAAATATTGTGAGTATAACACCTAAAAGCCATACAATCCCTGAATTAAAAAATTTTGCTAATTTATTTATTTGTACTTTATCTCCAATTTGTGATATTATGCTTAATGTTGTTACTATTAAAACTGATGGTATCAAAAAATTTTGAATTAAGTTTCCTATTAAATTTACCATAAATAATATTATTGGTTCTAAAACACTGCTTGTTGTTATACTTCCAGTGTATAGCATTAAAGATATTAATATAGGTATTAATGAATTCATAAAACCAACTAAATTTGTTGCTGTATCTCTTACGATTGCAATTATATCTGAAAAGTTTGTCATTATTATTGTTACTATTGCTATATATTGAACATAATATATTATTTTAGATAATTCTTTATTTTCTAAGTTTTCGCTTATTGATTTTAAAATACTGTGTATTATTACAATTACTAATATGCTTATTAAACTTTTGATTCCAATTTTTACTTCTTCTCCTAATAAATTAAATATTTTTTGATAAATTGATGTATTATCCATCTCTCCTTTTATTGCTGAGTTTAACATTTCTTGTAAATCTATTTCTGCAAAAAATTCTCCTGAATATTCTTTAGCATTTTTTATAAAACTATTTATTCCAAACATTTCTTTTTGTTCTTCAACAATAACTTCGTTTTGATTTTCCTCTGTATTTGCTAACACCTGTGTAGGTAACATATTTATTATTAATAGTATTAACAATAATATTTTAGATATTTTTGTTTTCACATTTCTATATCCCCCTCTCACTAAATTATGTCTCAATTGCATAATATTAATATTTGCTATAATAATCTTGGTTATGGTAATATTTTTAGTATTATTTCTAATAAACTTGATATTATTGGTATAGACATTGATATTACTATAACTTTTGTGCCTATTTCTATTTTACTTGCAATTGCTGTTTCTCCTGAATCCTTGCAAATACTTACTGCAAATTCTGAAAGAAGTGCAATTCCTGTTATTTTTAGTAGGATTTCTATAAATTGATTATTAATATTTGATTTATTTGAAATCGATCTTATTAATTCTATTATTCCTGTAAACTTGTCCATTACTAGAAATATTATTAAAATTCCTGTTAATATACTTATATAAATTGCAAATTCAGGTTTATATTGTTTTAGTAAGATTATTATTATCAATGCTATTAAAGCTATAGAAGTTATTTTTATTATTTCCATATCTCACTATCTTCCTTGTCTAATATTTTGTTTCATTTTGTAAGTTTTTTTAGAAAAGTACTTATAGGTTAAATAGAGTTCTAACTGTATCAAATAAGCCACTTATTTCTTTAATGACCATGCTTAACACTATAACTAGCCCTGCAAGTGTTGTCATCATTGCTTGATCTTCTCTTCCTGCTCTTACTAATACTTGATGTAATACAGCAACTAATATTCCTATTGCTGCTATTTTAAACAATAAATTTATATCCATATTTAATCCAATTCCTTTCTTGACTTACTTGGGAGTAGTCCTTAACAGATATTTCTAAATTAATACAACTACAATTGCTAACCCTGCTATTGTTCCTAGCTTCTGATATAATTTTTCATTTTTTGTTTTTTCTTCTTGTGCTTGTTTTATCTGTGGCTCTAAAAATTCCTGTGTTATTTCTATTTGACTAATTTGTCCATCTACATCTGAAATTCCGTAACATTTTCGACAAATTTTTTATTATTTCTATGTCCTCAGGCTTTAAATTTGTTTGGATTGTGTTTAATGCATTTTCCCAAGAATTGCTAGCACTTTGGGTTTGCATATTTTCTTTTGCTTGCATAAATATTTTTGATATATTTTTTTTACTCGTATTTTTTCCGTATCTCATCAAAAATTTCTCCTATAGGGGAATATGTAAATTTTATCTTTGTTTTAAATATATTTAAAGCATTATACATTTCTTCTAATTCTTCTTTTCTGTATCTATATTTTTGAGCAATCATTTTCCCTATTATATTTGATAATATAAATATACATATTAATATTATATATTTTATGAATTGCATTTTTATCACAACTCCTTTAAATGTAGTATTTTCTATATGAATATAATTTTTTCTATGTATTTATTTTCTATAAGTTCATTTATATCCTTATTAGCTCTAATATCTCTCATCTCTGCTCCATGCATTGTAAATATTCCTTTTACACCTGATGTAACTGCATATTTTATAGCTAGTACATCTTCTTTAGTTCCAATTTCATCACATGCTATTATTTCAGGTGACATTGATCTAATTAATATTTGCATTCCTTGAGCTTTATTTATATTTTCTATTATATCTGTTCTTATTCCCACATCATTTTGTGCTATTCCTTTATACATTGCTGATATTTCTCCTCTTTCGTCTACTACTCCACATGTTTTCCCTCTAAAATTTATTTCAGGTATTCCATTACTTATTGTTCTTATAAGATCCCTTAACATTGTGGTTTTTCCTTTTCCTGGTGGTGATACTATTAATGTTGTATATATGTTATCTTTATTTATTACATCTTTTAATATTTTATTACAACATCCTTTTATTTCTCTTGCTATTCTAAAATTTAAACTTGATATGTATTTTATATTTATTATTTTTCCATTTTCTATTACACAGCTTCCTGTAATACCTACTCTGTGTCCTCCTTTTATTGTTATAAATCCTTGGCATATTTGATTTTTATAAGCATATATTGAGTTTTCACACAACTTTTCTAGTGTATACAGTATGTCCTTTTCTGTTACATCATATTTTATAACTATATCCAAATTATGTAATTTTATTATTACAGGTTTATTATTTCTTAGCCTTATTTCTATTGCATTTTCTTTTATTTTAGCTTGTGGATTTTGCTTTATTGTTTCTGTTATTAATATATATATATTATTTGGCAAATACTTTAATATTTCTTCCATATTTCTACATCTCTTCCTTTTTATATTTGTAATGAAGCTTATCTGTTAGCAATTCAGAGTAACCTTACTAATAGACTAGAAAAAAGCACATAATATATATTTTCTATATATTATATGCTTTGATTTTTATTTTAGAACTTATTTATTATCATCTGACCATATTATTTTTCCATTTTCAGTAACTGTAGCTGTTATAATATTCCCATTTTCATCTTCCAAATTAGTAATCATCTCATTTTCTTTTATTTCTGTAATATATTCATTTGCTTCTGTAGATTGTATATTATTTAATATATATTCTATTAAACTCTCATTAGTACCTTCTTCTCCATTTTGGTATTTATTTGCATAATAATTTGTCAAACATTTATTATACTCCAATATTATAGTTTCTTTTCCACTTGCGGTTCTATTCTTTCTTGTTTCATCTTCATTTACTTTTTTTTTATTTCTTCCCCAAAATTCACCATATCTGTTGTATTATTCTCACCATCATACAAATATATTTCGTCAACTTTCCCATTATTTCCATAATGTAGAACTACATTATATATTTTACTATTTTCTATTGGATTTGTGGTAGGTGATAAAGAATTATTTAATAGTATTTGCATTGTCTTTTCGTCTTCATACATTGCATTATTTGAATTTATCTCTTGTATCAAAGATTTTACCATTGTTCCTTTTATATTTCCTTGATATTTTGTAAACTTGGCGTTAAATGATTGTATTACTGTTTCACTCATGTTATTTTCTTGCATTGTATCTTGTATGGTATCTTGTGCTGTACCTACTATCATCATGTTTAGAGTTCCTAATGGTGTCATCATTAGAATTGGAGAATATTGGATACCTAATTCTTGCATCTGATCTGCATTTACTTCTACTATTCTGTTTACTACTGCTGTCAATAAACTTGTTATTTGTTCTGATGAATAATCATTTAAAATCATAGCATTATCAGATGTTAAGTTATCTATTTGGATATTATCTGTAAATGAAATTTGGTTTTCAAAGTTGTATTCATATTTAACAGTTTCTTCACCTTCTGTACCAAAAATTACAGTGTATTTCTCTGATACATTATCTGTTGATATTCCAGTGTATTGTGCTTTTATGCTTAGTATTGTAGTTTGCGCAGTTCCACTTGAATTATTACTATTTACATTAATATCTAAAGAATATATTGCTTCATCATTATTGTTTTGTTTGTTTATTGTTATTACAGTTGTTTCTGATTCTATATTTATAGATATTGGCACATTTTTTTGAGTGTTTATTGATATTGTTATATTTTGTTCTTCTATTTCTTGTTCTTGTATGCTTTGAATAATTTCTTCTATTTTTTCTTTTTCTATATATGTGTCATATCCTTCTAATATGGTATTTATTTTATTTAGTGTTATTTCATCATCTTTAAGAATTTCTAAAAATTTTACTAATGTATCTTTTAGTTCTAATGATGTAGTATTTAAAATATATTTTGTGTTATTATCTGTTTTTTCAACTGTTATTTTTTCATCTGTTATTACATCTAATAGAGGCATATATTTTTCTTGTAAAGATTTTGTTTCTTCTTCTGTATAACTTATATTTTGATTCTGATTTGTTATCTCTATTTTATTTGGTAATTCATCTACATTTGTTAATCCAAATTTTTCTGCTAATTCTTTTAAATTATTATTTTCAACAGCTATATATTTATTTGAAATGTAATCATTTTGTAGACCATACAAGTCATTATCTCTTAAATAATTTATTGGGAAAACAACATCGTCTGAATACTGTATTTCTATATTTTGCTCAGCTTGTTTTTGACTAGGGTTTGTGCTTCCATTAAATATTATATTCATGTTATTTACTGAATCTGTATAATCTTGATATTCTTCAGATGACATTTCTATATTTGTTTTAAATGATCCATTATTTGTATGTGTGCTTGTTGCTTTTTTATTAAAGTATTCTGTTAATCTATTTTCAGTCTGTCCACTTTGAGCAAAAAATGTCACAAAGTTTTTAGTATATAATTCTTTTTTAGTTTTAAATGTATCTGTAAAAAAGTATAAAATTGAAAATGCTATTCCAATTAAGATGATTAAAAATATAATTACAATTGAAATAATTTTTATTTTTTTATTTGATTCATTTTTCATTTGCTTATTCCTCCCAATTATGGTATACATTTGATACATCGTCTAATTCGTCAAGTCTTTCTAATAACCTTGTCATTTTCTCTATTCCTTTTTCGTCTAATTTTACTGTAGTTGTTGGAACCATTTGTACAGATGCTTCTATAAATTCTAATCCTTCTGTTTCTAACTTTTCTCTTACAGATGAAAATTCTGATGGGTCTGTTGTTATTTCATATACTTCATCATCTGCTACAAAATCTTCTGCTCCTGCTTCTAGTGCAAGCATCATTAATTCATCTTCTTCTATAGAGCATGATTCTTTTGCGATTATTATTACTCCTTTTTTGTTAAACATATATGATACACAACCAGTTGTTCCTAAGTTTCCTCCTGCTTTATCAAATACATGTCTTACATCTGCTGCTGTTCTATTTTTATTATCTGTTGCTGCTTCTACTATTACTGCTACACCATTAGGGCCATATCCTTCATATACTATTTCTTCATAATTTTCTGAGCTTCCAGCTCCTGAAGCTTTTTTTATTGCATTATTTATTGTGTCATTTGGCATATTTGCTGCTTTACATTTTGCTATTACATCTTTTAATTTTGAGTTTCCTGCTGGATCAGGTCCTCCTTGTTTTACTGCTATTAATAATTCTCTTCCTAATTTTGTGAATATTTTTCCTCTTGCTGCATCAGCTTTTCCTTTTTTGGCTTGTATGTTAGCCCATTTTGAATGTCCGAGACATGACTATTTCCCCCTTTTGATTGTTTTTTATTATTTTTATCAAATTTAAAAATTTGTTTATCTTAAGATATTTTATCATATTTTTTTAGCTTTGTGTAGAGTTTTTATATATTCTTTTCCTAGTTAAGAATTTGTATTTTTGTTAATATATTCTAAAATGCTAATTTATTTCTAATCCATTCATTAATTTTGCTAATTTCAACTCTTTCTTGTTCCATAGAATCTCTATCTCTAATTGTTACTTTATTGTCTTCTAATGTCTCAAAATCTATTGTTATGCAATATGGTGTACCAATTTCATCTTGTCTTCTATATCTTTTTCCTATAGAACCACTTTCATCATAATCACACATAAATTCTTTTGATATTTGGTTATGTATTTTATTTGCTTTATCTGATAATTTTTTTGATAATGGTAGAACTGCTACTTTATAAGGTGCTAATGCTGGGTGTATATGCATTACAATTCTTGTTTCATTTTCATCTATTTTTTCTTCCTCATATGCATTACATAGTACTGCAAGTGCCATCCTATCAGCTCCTAATGATGGTTCTATAACATATGGTATATATTTTTCATTTGTTTCTAAGTCTTGATATGCTAAATCTTGTTTTGAATGTTCCATATGTTTAGATAAATCATAATCTGTTCTATCTGCAATTCCCCATAATTCTCCCCAACCAAATGGATATTTAAATTCAATATCAGTTGTTGCTTTACTATAAAATACTAATTCTTCTTTTTTATGATCTCTTAATCTGATATTTTCTTCTTTTATTCCTAAGTTTAGCAAAAAGTCTTTGCAGAATTTTCTCCAATATTCAAACCATTCTAAATCTGTTCCTGGTTTGCAGAAAAATTCTAATTCCATTTGTTCAAATTCTCTTGTTCTAAATATAAAGTTTCCTGGTGTTATTTCATTTCTAAATGCTTTTCCAATCTGTGCAATTCCCATAGGAATTTTTTTTCTACTTGTTCTTAGTACATTTTTGAAATTAACAAATATTCCTTGTGCAGTTTCTGGTCTTAAAAATATTTCAGATTTTGTATCTTCTGTTACACCTTGAAATGTTTTAAACATTAAATTAAATTTTCTAATATCTGTAAAATTATTTCCTCCACAATTTGGGCATGGTATATTATTTTGTTTTATAAAATTTATTAATTCTTCATTTGTCATTCCATCTGCAATCATGTCATTCCCTTTTTCATGACTCCATTCTTCAATTAATTTATCTGCTCTATGTCTTGTTTTACATTCTTTACAATCTATTAATGGATCTGAAAATCCACTGACATGTCCTGAAGCAACCCAAGTTTCTGGGTTCATTAGTATTGCCGCATCTAATCCAACATTGTATTTACTTTCTTGTATGAATTTTTTTCTCCATGCAGATTTTATATTGTTTTTTAATTCTGTTCCTAAAGGTCCGTAATCCCATGTATTTGCAAGTCCTCCATAGATTTCTGATCCTGGATATATATATCCTCTGTTTTTACATAGGTTTACCATTTTCTCCATTGAATCTAGCATTTTATATCATCCTTTCTCGTAATTTATTTTTACTAGCTATTTATTAATAATTTTACTATATAAAGTTAAAAATAGCAAGAATTTCTTGCTATTTTTAAAATTTTTAGAATTCTAATTCTTACTACTTATTGAACTGTAATATTATGGTTCACTTACAGTTATAAATATATATTGAATAAATTCGGGGTTTGATTGGAGTTTATTTAGAATTTCTTACAGAGTTTTACGGAAAGAGTTCAATCTAATCACCTAAATTAATTCCTACACTTCTTGCTGTTTTAACTAAATCATGGTCCATTGTTATTTTTCTTATATTACTTTCTTCTGTATTTCCTGATACAGCTCCTATTTTCTTATTGTTTCCTACAACCTCTTCTAGACTTACATCATCTAATTTTCCATTTTTTATAACGGCTAATCTTCCGAATTTTCCCTCTAATGCTAATTGCATAGCTTTTGCTCCATATTTAGTTGATAATACTCTATCAAAAGCTGTTGGTGTTCCTCCTCTTTGCATATATCCTAATGTTGTTTCCCTTGCCTCTAATCCTGTTATCTTTTCTAGTTGTCTAGCAACTATTTTTCCTATTCCTCCAAGTTTTGTGTTATCTACACCTATTCCATTATCACGTGTTCCTTCAATGACCATTTCTCCGCCTTTTGGTTTTGCTCCTTCTGATACTACAACAACACTGAAATTTTTACCTCTCTTTTGTCTGTTTCTTATTTTAGATGCTACTTTTTCTATATCATATGGTATTTCTGGTATTAATGCAACATCTGCTCCTCCTGCAATTGCTGATTCTAGAGCTATCCAACCAGCATATCTTCCCATAACTTCTAAAACCATTATTCTGTGATGTGTTTCCCCTGTTGTGTGTAGTCTGTCTAATGCTTCCATAGCTACTGACACAGCTGTGTTATATCCAAATGTTATTTCTGTACATGCTACATCATTATCTATTGTTTTTGGTACACCTATTACATTTATTCCTTTTACTGAAAAATCTCTTGCTGACTTTTGTGTTGCATCTCCTCCTAATGTAAAAATACAATCAAATCCATCATTTTTTATATTTTCTACACATATATCTGATAAATCTTTGTATTCTACTTCTCCTTCTTCATTTATGACTTTGTAATTAAATACATTTGCATTTGTTGATGAACCAATTATTGATCCTCCTTTTGGTAAAATTCCTTCTGCTGTTCCATCTTCTGCTGTACTTAATTTTATATAATTATTTTTTAATAGACCATTATAACCATCAATAAATCCATATGCTTCTACTCCATTATTTTCTGCTGTTTTTACTATTCCTCTTATTACTGCATTAAATCCTGCTACATCTCCACCATTTGCTAATATTGCTATTTTTTTTAACATTTGTATCCCTTCCTTTTCTTTTTTATTTTGCTTTACATTTATATTATACCAATATTAGAAAAAAATACAATGATTTTTTTAAATTAGTCACTTTTTTATTGCTTTTTTAGATTAATCATTATAAAATACATTTGCCTAAAAGATTTTTAATTATATTTAAAGGGTTGGTAAGAAATGAATATAGAATATATAGTAAAAAATATTCCTTTTGAAAATTATACAATTAATGATATTTTATTAAATGATCTAAATGTTTCTAAAAGATTACTAAAATTTTTAATAAATAATAGATTGGTATTATGCAATAATTCTATTTGCAATACAAATACATATGTTAAAATAAATGATGTAATTACGGTTTTTTTGGATTATGAAGAAGATAATTCAAATATT
>CALXHD010000005.1 GCA_944388015.1 uncultured Clostridia bacterium
TCCCATGCACATGGTAATTATCTGTTTGCCACTGCAACATGCTTTTTTAAAGAATTTATCCATATTAAAAGCAATTCTTGGTAAATAACCTAAATCCTCTAAAAAAGTAAAAAGCGGAAAAAATATAGCCATTGGTGGTAACATTACTGAAATTACCCATGTTAAAGTTTGGTACATTCCATAAATAAGCATGTTCGAAAGCCAACTTGGAAAATTAAGAAATTCAGTAATATAAATTAAACCTTGTTGTATAAAATTAAAAAAGCTAAATAAAATTTGAGATGGATAATTAGCACCTACTATTGTAATCCAAAAAATAACTCCCAAAAATATTATCATAATAGGTATTCCCCATCTTTTGGATGTAAGAACTTTATCTATTTTTCTATCTCTTAAACTATAATTTTCGTTTTCAAATGTACAGACTTCTTTACAAATTCCTTCTGCCATTTCTAAAATATTAGAAACTATTTTATCCTTAAAATTTTCTTTGTTTATATTGTACTTTTCTAGTTTAGCATACACTTTTTCAGTTTCTTGTTCTATTTCCTTATTTTCTATATCTAAGTCAGTATGTTTCTTTATTGAATTCAATATCCCCTTTTCCCCATCTATTATTTTTATAGAAACCCATCTTAAAAAATCTTCATTATAATTTGAGTTGTCTAATTTATTTTTAATATCTAATATGCAACTTTCTATAATTTCATCATAAATTATTTTTTTTGGTTTTGGTACTATATCTCTAACTGCAACTTTATATATAACATCTTTTAATTTTTCCAAAGTTTTTTTCTTTTTAGCTGTTGTTCCAACAACTGGTATTCCTAGTAAAGTTTCTAATTTATCTAAATTAATTTTTATTTTTTTGTTTTTAGCCTCGTCTAACAAGTTAACACATAATATTACATCAGGGGTTATCTCCATTATTTGAAAAAGTAGATTCATGTTTCTTTCTAAACATGTAGCATCAGCTACAATAACAGTGACATTTGGTTTTTCAAAACATATATAATCTCTTGCTATTTCTTCTTCTTCAGAATTAGACATTATTGAATATGTACCAGGAATATCAACAAAGGTAAAGTTTTTATCATATATTAAAACATTTCC
This sequence comes from uncultured Clostridia bacterium, assembly GCA_944388015.1. GTDB lineage: Bacteria > Bacillota > Clostridia > TANB77 > CAG-508 > CAG-269. The sequence continues at coordinate 1,114 of CALXHD010000005.1, forward strand.
TGTTGCATTTTCTACTGTCTTACCAGGCCAATTACCTGTATGTTGATGCATTCCTGTTAAGCAATTAAATATAGTAGACTTTCCTACATTTGGATTACCTGCTAATGCAATTGTAAAATTGTTCAATTTAACAATCCCCCCTATAATATTATTTCTATCTTCTCTGTGTCTTCTTCTCTTATAGCAATCAAGGTACCTCTCACCTCAAAGGCTTTTGGATCACCTGATGGGCTTATAAAAACTGGTTTTATTTTTGTACCTTTTACCATTCCCAAGTCTAATAATCTTCTTTTTATATTTTCCTTACAATTTATATCTAAAATTGTAGCTTTTGTATTTAATTTTAATTCACTTAAATTCATCATTAGCTCAAATCCTTTCTAATTTATAATATTAATTTATATCATATAATGTTACTTTATTTGGTTTTTAACCACATTGTTATCACTTCAATGTTTTTTTTGGTATAGGAAAAACGATTTTTCTTATACCATAAAAAAACATGATTAAAAATATTTATTTTTTAACCATGTTTTTTATATTATAAAATATTTTTTATTTTATTTATAATGTAATGGCTTCCTCCACTGCTATTATTTTGTGTATTCTCGACCATTCCAACAATTAATAAATTTCCTTTTTGCCTATTAGTTGTAAAACAATCAAACCAACCTAATGTACCACTTTCTGTATCTTCATTAGATGTTTTTAATTCTGCAGTTCCTGTTTTTCCAGCTATTGTTAATCCTGGTATTTTCATATCTGTTGCAGTACCTGATTCTACTACTTGTATTAAAGCATCTTTTACAATATTTGCAGATTCTTCTGAAAATACGTCTTCATAATCTACTTTTCCATTACTATATTCTAAATAAGGTTTAACCATTTTACCATTATTAGCAAATGCTGAATATATAGAAGCCATATGTATTGGATTTACTAATAAATCGCCTTGACCATATCCTGTATCTGCTAATTTTATTTCTGTTTCTATTTTGTCAGTATTTGAATATTGTGATTTTTTTATACTAAGTGGAAAATCTATTTCTTTATTAAATCCTAATTTTTGTAAATTTTCTGTATATTTCTCATTTCCTATTGCTAATGTCGCTTGTGCAAAAAATATATTATCTGAATTCATTAATGCATTTGTTACATTTTTAGCACCTGAATAACCTGTAAGTGTTGTTACATTATAATTCCCCCAACTGCTATCCTTTTGCCAACTTAATCCTTGATAATTGTAAGTTGTATCTCTGGTTATTGTTCCTGTTGTTAAAGCAATTCCAGCTGTTACTGCCTTAAATGTAGAACCTGGACAATATGTTTGTAAAAATCTATTATATAAAGGTTTTGCTGGATCACTATTTAATTCTTCCCATTCACTATTTGTCAATCCAAGTACAAAACTATTTGCATCATATGATGGAGTACTTACAAGTGCCAAAACTTCTCCTGTTTCAGGGTCTAATACTACAAAAAATCCTTTATCATTTTTTAATTGCTCATATAACTTACTTTGTAGCTCAGAATCTATTGTTAATTTTACATCTTCACCATCTTGTTTGTCTTGTCTTGCAATCTCATGCAATTTATTTCCATTTTCATCTGCTATATATATTTCAACACCATCAATACCTCTAATTTTATCTTCATAAGCATATTCTAAACCTGCTTTACCAATAATACTATCACTGTTATATCCTTTTCCCTCATTGTTTTCTAAGTCTTCACTACTAACAGCTTGGACATATCCTGTGATATGTGATGTTTGTTCACCAAAAGGATATACCCTTGCTTCAACCTGATTTATCATTACACCAGGTATTTCCAACAATTTATCTTTTAATCCAGTATTATTCATTGCTACTTTTTTTATAGGAACAAATGTGTCATCTTTTACATAAGATGCTGATAATTGTGTATTTATATAATCTGTTGATACCCCTGTTAATTCTGAAATTTTTGAGATATTTTCGTCTCTATTTTCTCCTAACTTTCCTGGTACAATTCCAACAGAAGAAATTTTACCATTTTCTGCTAATTTTACTCCATTTCTATCTAAAATTTCTCCTCTTGATGATTTTAAAGTAGAAACCCTTACTTTATCTGTATCTCTTAGCTGTGGAAATATTTGACTTGAACTCCATTTTATTTTATATGTTTTATCTTGTTTCTCTAGATTTGTAGTATTATTTATAGTAATATTTCCAGCAGATGTAGACATAGTTTCTGTGTATGATATTCTAGCAGTATTTCCCTCTTTTGTTACTTCTTTTATCTCTAGTTTTAAATCTGTAGCATCTATTCCTTCATAAATGTTCTTATTTCTAGCAATAAAATCTTCTCTGCTTATATTTTGTTTTGATTCCTCTGTTATTTGATCATACATTGCTTCATAATTTTTTTCATTTATTAGTGATACATAATTATTTAATATGTTTTCAGGCTTTTCAGATGTATAATTTAAATAAAAAAATACTCCTGCTATAACTGCTATTAAAATAATAACTATCATAATTGAAATTATAACTTTCTTTTTCATTCTTACTCACATTCCTTCCATCACATTATTTTTGGTACAAATATTAGTAATCCTATAATTGCTGATGCTATTGCAGATATAAGAACTGCACTAGCTGATACATCTTTTGCAATCTTCGCTTTTGGATTTTCTTCAGGCATTGCTATATCTACTGTAGTTTCTATAGCTGTATTTACTAATTCTAATGAGATAACTAAGCCAAATAACAAGATACATATAATCCATTCTATTTTTGTTATTTTAAAACCAATTCCTGCAATAATAACTAATAACATTATAGTTATATGTATTTTTAAATTTCGTTCTTCCTTAAATGCAGTAAAAAAACCATTTATTGCATATTTGAAACTATTTTTTAGTTTTTTTATTTTTTGCCTCATATTATACTCCTTTCCCTCTCTCTTCGAGTTACACTATTTTCCCCCTTTCAATTTTCCTATATACAACAAGGTTAATTCATTTATGTTTATGTAATAATTGTAAATCAATTTTGTACATGTGGCGGAACCACTTTTGTTATCAATCTATATATCCTTGTATCACGAAATATTTCTTTATATTTCTTTTTAGGCAAGTAATAATATGTTCTTACTCTTTCTGAAAATGTAAAATATATATTCCATAATACCGGATAAATTATACTAAATATAAGTAAACTTATCTCTTGATCATAATATGTATTACTATATTCCTGGCTACTAATTAATGCATATATTATCCTAATTAATGTCAAAGTAAATCCTATTATCATATATAAATAATTAGTTCTTATAATTTTTTTTGGTGTATCTTCTTTTCTTTTTATACATATATATATCTGATAAATTGCAATTAGTGCAAGAATTGTATTTTGAAAAATTAATATATTTTTATATACAATCATATTTTCTATATTACTAATATTTGCTATATCATTTACCCTTAATAATATTTGGTAAAAACATAATGACCAAAATAATACCATTAAACCGCCAAATTTATTGTATTGTTTGTATTTTATATCTTTTATATTTTTGTTTAATAATCTCCTGTCTTTAAGCCTTATTATAATTACAGCTATAAATATTACTGATATAAATATTACGGCTATTATGATAGCTAATTTCAATGTTTCATTTTCTTCTATAATTGGTCTTTGAATCTCGTAGAACTCAATATTTTCAACTGTATTTCTTTCCACATCATTTTTTACCACATTTTTTGAATCATAATATCTAAAACTAATAGTTATGAATCTCCCATTCATTACAGTATAATATATAGATACATCTGCATTTATGTTTTCATTTTCTATTTTTGTTATTAAATTTATATATGTATTACCATTTTGTGTTTTTAATATTTCGTTTTCTGTAACAGTATATTGATTATCTAATTCATTTTGTTCAGAATTTTGACTATTTATTGCATTTAATAATTGTTCTTTAAATGAATTTAAATCCTCATCTGAAATTTCATTTAAATTTTTCATATTAGCATATGTTGAATTTGTAAAACCTGATACAATTACTTCTTGAGAAGGTGTTTCTGTTAAATTATCTATTGCATCTAATAATATACCTGACTGTTTATATCTTTCTAAATATGTTTCTTTATCCTCAATTTTTTGTACTACTTCAGTATCATTTTCTAGATTTGAGACTAAATCAATCAAATTTTCATTTAATTTTAATTTTACACCAATTTGATTTATATCATACTCTTTACTTCCATCTGTTGCTTTAGTAATAAACGGATACACTAAAATAACTAATAAAATTAGTATTATTATTTTTCTTTTCATCTTTTATTATCCTTTACAATATATTTTTATTCTTCAACCCATACAGATACAGATTTTTCAGATACTTTAAAAGTTCCAAATCCATCCTCAGAAATTTTAACTTCCTCTTGACAATTTCCTAAAGCATCTATATATGTATTACCTGCATTTTGAATTCCCATATACATTCTTTTTTCTCCTGCTCCTCTGTTTGTAATCATAACTGCCAAACCTGAACGTAAGTGATTTTCATCACCTTCTCTTGTCCAACCAATATAATTTGGATTATCAAAATAGTCATGTTGTACTCCATATGCCTTTTCTTTTCTTAATTTCATTAATATTTCTATATCTTTTACAGGTTCTATATTATCATGAGGAATACCATATAAGTCTCCATAAAAAACACATGGATACCCATCTTCTCGTAAAAGTATTATTGAATAAGCACTTTGTTTAAAATTTTTATCAACAAAACTTTGCAAAGATTGACCTGGTTGAGTATCATGATTATCAACAAAAGTTACAGCTTTTGCTGGATTTTCTTTTAATAATGTTTTGTCTAATATTTTTGACAAATCATAATTTTCATTTTTAGAAGCTGATTCAAAATTGTAATGTAATGGAACATCAAACAAAGATATTTGTCCTTCTGTTTCTGTAATATATCTATGTAATTTATTAACATCAGTTGACCAATATTCTCCAACAGAAAATAACTCTTTTTTGAAAGTTTCTCGTATATCTTTTAGCCAATTTTTATAAAAATCCGCATTTATGTGTTTTACTGCATCTAATCTAAAGCCATCTATATTAGTAAATTCTACATACCATTTTCCCCATCTAGTACATTCTTCTACAACTTCTTGATTATCAAAATCTAAATCTGCTCCCATTAGATAATCAAAATTCCCAAATTCCTCATCTACAGTATTACTCCACTCTTTATCCTTAAACTTAAAAATTGCTTTTTCTCCTGTTTGATTATTATAATCAATACCTTTAAAATGTGTCCAATTCCATTCAAAATCAGAATATTTACCATTTCTTCCAGGAAAATAAAATTTTGTAGCAACTTTTATTGTCTCTTGATTTGCAATTGCTATATTGTGATTTCCCCAATCGACCTTTGTTGCTGGTATTGTTTGTATTTTATCTGCTCCCATTTTATGGTTTAATACTATATCAGCATATACTTCTATTCCTTCTTGTTTTAATGTTTGTATACATTTTAAATAATCATCTTTTGATCCATATTTTGTTTTTATTGTTCCTTTTTGATTAAACTCTCCTAAATCATATAAATCATAAACTCCATAGCCTACTTCATCTTTTCCACCAATTCCTTTATATGCTGGTGGTAGCCATATTGCTGTTACTCCTAATTTTGATAATTCTTGTGCTTTATTTGATATTTTATTCCAAAAGTCTTGGTTTGTTTGTAAATACCATTCAAAACTCTGAATTATCATTCCATTTATTTTTTTCATTTTTGTCTTTTGCCTTCTTTCTTAAATTGTGAATTGTAACATTATATTATCATATTTTTTTATCTTTTACAACAAAATACTTCCTATTTTTTTATTTTTATGATAGAATAGTCTCAGTTCATTAATAGCTTATATTTAACATATATTAATGTACTATACTTTTAATTAATTCAAAAGAAAATGGAGGAATGAAATTATGGAATTTAACAAATGTTCTAGATGTGGAAGCTTTTATGTTTCTCAAGGAAATGTTTGTCCTAAATGTCAGTCAAAAGACACATTAGAATTTTCAACTTTTAAAACATACATTAAAGAAAACGGATTTGGAGAGAATATTGAAGAAATTTCAGGTGCAACTGGAATATCTGTAAAAAACATAAATCGTTTTCTAGGATATGAAGGTTTTGAAAATTTTGCTGACAAACTTGGAAATATAAACACTAATAAAATATTAAAATCTAACAAAATAGATTTATAATAAATTAGTTATGATTATACATATTTAATGAAGGGAATGATCTTAAAAATGGAAAATGCAATTAAAGTATTACGTGAAAGAGGTTTTATAGAACAAATGACACATCCTAAGGAAATGGAAGAACTATTTAGTTCAGGTAAATCAATCCCATTTTATATTGGAATTGATCCTACAGCTGATAGTTTACATGTTGGTCATTTTGTTTCTTTAATGGTTGCAAGTCATCTACAAAGATGTGGACATAAGCCTATAATTTTAGTTGGTGGTGGTACTGCAAACATTGGTGATCCTTCTGGTAAAACTGATATGCGTAAAATGCTTTCAAAAGAGCAAATTGACGAAAATGTTAAAGGTATAAAAAAGCAACTTGAAAAATTTCTTAGTTTTGAAGGTACTAATGGTGCAATCATCGTAAATAATGCAGATTGGCTATTAAATTTAAATTATATAGATTTTATGCGTGAAATAGGTAGTCTATTTTCAATAAATCGTATGCTTTCTGCAGAATGCTATAAACAAAGATTAGAAACTGGATTAACTTTTTTTGAACTAGGATATATGCTTATGCAATCATATGATTTTCTACACTTATACAATACTTTTGGTTGCAAATTAGAAATAGGTGGAAATGACCAATGGTCTAATATTATTGGTGGTGTAGAACTAATTAGAAAAGTTGGAAAAGATGATTCTTTTGGACTAACATTTAAGCTTCTTACAACAAAAGAAGGTAAGAAAATGGGTAAAACAGAAAAAGGAGCTTTATGGTTAGATCCTACAAAAGTTTCCCCATATGAATTTTATCAATATTGGAGAAACATTGAAGATGAGAGTGTTGAAACAGTATTGTCTTTATTAACATTTTTACCTATGGAAGAAGTTAAAAAACTAGGTTCTCTAAAAGATGAACATATAAATGAAGCTAAAAAAATAGCAGCATTTGAAATTACTAAATTGGTTCATGGTGAAGAAGAAGCAAAAAAAGCGGAAGAAGCTTCAAACGCATTATTTAATGGTAAAGGTTCTATAGATAATATGCCTTCAGTTAAATTAGATAATATAAATACTTCAATTATAGATACTATTATTTTAACAGGTATTGCTCCTTCAAAAGGTCAAGCAAGAACTTTAATTTCTCAAGGTGGTATATCTTTAAATGATGAAAAAATCTCAGATATTAATTATGTTTTATCAGAAAAAGATTTTAAAGATGGTTATGCAATATTAAAAAAAGGCAAAAAAGTATTTTACAAATTGGAAAAAGCTTAAAAAAGTGAGCATTGCTCACTTTTTTAAGTTTATTCTTTGTAGAAGTATCTACAATTTTCATCCAAGCAGTGATGAACATAAACATTCATCCCTTCTTCTGCACAGTCATATGCCCATTCAAAACATTCAGGAGCAAGATTTCCTCTCAATTTACCTGAAGTTTTTACTGCCGGAGCATAAACCCAAACTATAGTTGGTAGTACTTCCACATCTCTTGTTAGTAGTGATTCTAAGACTGCTTCAATCCGAAGTATTCCAAAGCTGTCTTTTTCCTTTTTAATTTGGACAATTCTTGCTGGTGTCCTTTTCCAATAGTAGTTACGTCTCATAAAATCACCCTTTCTAAAGTTTTATACATTTAGTATAACATAATATATATTAAAATTCAATGTAAATTTTACTCTACAGTGTTATTTACTATATTTGTTTCATTTAATATTGCTTCATTAACTGTATTACTATCTATATTATTATTTTCCTGTTGCTCATCTTGTTCTTGTTTCATAATTTCCAAAGAATTTATCAATTCTTGCAATTTCTTAATATCTTGCCCCATTAATTCCCAATTTCCATTTTTATTTGAATCTGTCAAATTATTATTAGCCTTTATTATTTCCTCTATTAGTCCTTCTATATCATCTGTATTTTCTACTTCTATATCAACAGCATATGTTGAAAGCAAGTTTTGTAATGCCATTTCTAGATTATCTCCTATTGCTATTTTATTTCCTGATGAAACTACAACTTTCTTTAATAATGGTATTTTAGATTCATTTAGTTTTGTTTGGTATATCGGTTCTACATATAATATTGTATTTTCTAAAGGAATTACTACCATATTTTTTGTAATTTTTGTACCTGTTGTATTTAGTTCTTCTATCTCTTTTGATATTGCTTCATCTTGTTCTATCTGTTTTTCTAACTGCATTGGTCCTACTATATTACTATCTTCCGAAAATTTATATATACATAACTTATTAGTTCCATTTTCAGATATTCCCACTAGATATGAAATCAGATTTTGTTTTCCATTAGGTGTATATACCTGTATTAAGCCTAACTCTTCATTATCTCCAATATTTACCATACTATAAAATGGCTCTAGAACTTCGCCTGTTGATTTTGTAATTAATGTACTATTATATTTAGCAAAATCCCATATATCGTCAGCTCTGTACAATATATCTGCTTTTGTATTGTGATATGTTTTTAGTAATTCTGTTTGTACCTTATATAAATACTTTGGATATTTTAAATGTTCTGCTATATCTTGTGGAATTTCCTCTTTAAATAATCCCTTATACATGTTGTTATATGCCATTATTATAGGATCTGTTTTATCTGTAATATAATATGTTATTGTTCCATCATATGCATCAATTACAACTTTAACCGAATTTCTTATATAATTTATTCTTTGCTGTTTATTTTGATACTCAATAGAAGTATATTGTGAAAATGGATAATTGCTTGAAATTGTATAAGCATCTAATACCCAAACAATATTCCCATCATCTGTTACAACAGTATATGGTTCTTCATCATATATTAAGTATGGCATTGCTTTTTTAGCTCTTTCAATTATATTTCTGTTTATTAATATTTTACTATTATCTGTAATTTCTCTTGAAAATGCAAGATTAATATCTCCTTTTGATATTGCTAAAATTAATCTATCTAAAAAACTAAGTTCTAATCCTGCTTTTCCTTCATAATTTGATGTATATTCTTTTCCTTCTTCATCTGTGTAATCATATTCTTGTTTATTTTTAGCATTAGTTGCTATTGTCTCGTTTGTCTCTAGACCAAAGTATATGTTTTGATCAGTTGTTCCTAATTTATCATCAGAACCTTCTATATTTTTTTGCAAATATACTACATTTCCGTCCTCTGTAGTATCTGTTGCAGATGTTACTATTTGGCCTTTTCCATGTGTATATTCATATGTTTTATTTGTATAAGTTCTTCCTGAATTTAAAATTTCTCTTGGAGAAATATATACTAATGTTTCTTTCCCATTTAGGTTATATTTTGATAAATTTGCATTTCTATATGTATAATATCCTCTATTTGTTTGTTGTTCTTGTACTGTAGTTACTACTGCATTTTGTGTAACAACTGGTATATTATCTATAAGATTTTGATTTTTTGAAACTTCTTCGTCTGTAATTATACCACTATATTGCAAATTTGTTTCTACTAAATCTATACCATAAGCATTTTTTGTACTTTCTATATTTGTTGATATAAATCTTCTTTCTTTATCTAATTTATTTGATTCTACAAATATTAAATCAAATCCTAACATTACAATAAATAATGCCACTAAATAAATAGGAATAATTAATAAGCTTTTTATAACTTTTGGAGTTTCTTGTTTTTTAAAATATTTTAATGCTACCATGATAGAAATCATTATAACAAATCCAAAAATTGTATATCCCCATCTTCTTATTGTAACATCTGTATAGTTTGCTCCTGTTAATTCTAAGTTTGCACTTTTTCCCTGATATGATGTAGTCTCAGAGTTTTCTATTGTTGTAATATTTCCAAATAAGATATTTTGTGTATTTAATATTGTTACTACTCCTATTAAAATTGCAATTACTGTTACATTTCTATATATTTTTTTCATAAAAAGACTATTTCTAAGTTGTGTTCCATCTATACCGTCAAAATATCTATTAAATACTATTATATAATATAAAGCCATATATATTGTTAATCCTACAATAAGCCAAAATGCATAATTTAATATTGTTTCAATCATTGGTTTTTGAAATATATAATAACCTATATCTAACCCAAATATTGGTTCTGTTTTTCCAAATGAAGCATTACTTAAACATAAAATTATTTTCTGAGTCAAACTATTAGATGCTATCATACTTACAATTGCAGATATGACCAAAGCAAGTGACTTATTTAATAATTTAGGCATTTGCTTTTTTTCAACATCAAAAAATTCTTTTAGTCCTTTTTTTATTCCTCTATTTGTTAAATATATGACTATATATAAAAATATAAATATTGTAGCCATTGCTATATATTTTATTTGGCAATTAATTATGAACTCTTTTAGATATACTTCTCCTAATTCTTTATATTCTAAATAACTCCCTCTTAAAAATATATAACTAATTATAATAAATAAAAATACAAATATTGCAACTAAGATTGTTCTTGTTTTTTTAGATATACCTATTTGATTTTTTTCTCTTCTATTTTCTTCCATTCAAACCTCCATATAATATACTTTCATAAAATTTTTGGTACTATATTATTGCCTTTACAAAATCTTCAGCATTAAAAACTTCCATATCATCTATCTGTTCGCCTACTCCTATAAATTTAACAGGTATTTTATTTTCTTCTACAATTCCTATAACTGCCCCACCCTTTGCTGTTCCATCTAATTTTGTTAAAACTAAACCTGTTATATCTGCTTCTTGTTTAAATGCCTTTACTTGAGAAATTGCATTTTGACCAGTTGTACCATCTATTACAAGTAATACTTCTTTATCTGCGTCAGGCATTTCCTTATTTATTACTTTCTGTATTTTATTTAGCTCGTCCATCAAGTATTTTTTATTATGTAATCTTCCAGCTGTGTCTACTATTAATACATCTGCATTTAATTCTTTTGTTTTTTTCATTGCATCATATACAACTGATGCAGGATCTACTCCCTCTTCTCTTTTTACCATATTTGCTCCAGCTCTATTTGCCCATATTTCCAATTGTTCTACTGCTGCTGCACGAAATGTATCTGCTGCTGCAATTACAACACTTTTTCCATCTCTAGCTAGTCTATTTGCTATTTTACCTATTGAAGTTGTTTTACCCACACCATTTACACCTATTACCAAAATCACAGATGGTTTTGTATCTAAGTGTAATGATATGTCAGTTACTTCTAATATTTTTTTCATTTCTTCCCTTAATGCTGTTTTTACTTCTTCTTCATCTTCAATCTTTTCTTTTTTCATTCTTTCTCTTAAATTTTGTATTATTTTTGTTGATGTTTCTACACCTATATCTGACATTATCAATATTTCCTCAAGCTCTTCTAGAAAATCTTCATCTACTTTTCTAAAATTACTAAATACATCATTTATTTTTCCATTTATTGATTCTTTTGTTTTATTAAGTCCATTTTTTAATTTATCAAAAAAACCCATTCTTACCAACCCTTCATATATTAATTATTTTCATAAGTATATCATATTTTTAACAAAAGTAAAAGAGATTTTTTATATAATTTCGTGTAATACAAAAAACAGGGTATAATTCACCCTGCTTTTTATATTTTGGTAATTACAATACTAGTATTACCTGATTTGTTAGTTTATATTTGCTGTCAATATTTTTTTATATTACTAATCTCATTCCTCAGTTTTATATTCTACTTTATATCTAGAATAGTCTGGCACTTTTACGTCATCATCTGTTACTATATCAAACTCATATTTATAATCTTGTACAAAGTCCTTAACTTCTTTTACTATATCTGTTCCTGCAATATAGCTTATTTGCCCATCTCTATTAATTTCTTTTATAGGTAGTCCTGTTTCCTTATCAATCCAAAGTTCCCATTTTTGCTCCTGTTCAAATTTATTTCTTAATATATAGCAATGTTTTCCATCACTATATCTTCCATCTCCTATTGACATGATAACTGCTTTTCCTAAATTTGATATTAGTGAATGCCTTTCATCTTCTGTAAAACGTACCCACTTAATATTTTCTTCCTTATTTTTTATACTTGTAAAATTACCGCTATATATAGTAACCAATTTTTCTTTGTCAGAAATATTTATCCTTTTATCTGTTCCGACCTCCCCATATTCAGTAGACAAAACTTCTACTCCTCCATCTGAATAAATTTCAGAGGTTTGCTTATATTTTCCATCTTTATAATATACTTTATGTACAAAAACTTTGCCATTATCTATTATTTGCTGTGATTCTGAATAAAAATTCTGAGATTTTGCTGATTTATCAGCCTTACTCATTATATTACTAATTGTTACAAATTTACCAACATAAATTCCAATTACCACTAATATTATTATTGCAAATGCTATTAAAACTGATTTTATTCTTAATCTTCTTCTGATTTTTTTTAAATAGTCTATTTCTTTTTTTTGATTTTCTTGATTTAGCTTCATATCTTCTTTTATCTCTTCTAGTCTTTGTCTACATGATTCACATTCTATTAAATGTTTTTCTACTAATTTTTTTGATTCCTTATTTAAAGTTTCATCTACATAACCTAATAATAAGTCTTGAACAATTTCACATTCACTTTTCTTTTCCATTTTTATTTACCTCCCTTATTTTTTGCTTAGCACGATAGAAGTTAACTCTTGCCCAATTTGCTGTTTTTCCAAGTATCTCTCCAATTTCTGTAAAATCTAAATTACCAACCATTCTTAAATATATTAACTCTTTTGATTTTTCGTCTAATTTCTGTATATCTTTAAAAAGTTTTAATTTTTCTTCTTTGTTTATAATGAGATTTTCTAAATTCTCTGAATCTTGTATATCTGAAATTTCTTCTATAGAAATATTCCTCTTTTTTTTCTTAAGTTCTTTATACCACAAATGTTTAGCAATCTGACATAACCATACAGAAACTTTACAATTCCCTTTAAATTTTTTTATTTCTTTTACAGCAATAGCAAATGTCTCTTGTGTTAATTCTTCTGATAAATCTTCATTTCCTGTTAAGCAGAATAAATACTTATATACTGTATTTGAATGTTCTTTATATATTTCTTCTATATTCTGCATAACTTTTTACCTCCTTCTATCTAATAAGAGATTTTATTTTTAATTTTATTACAGTTTTATTATAAATTTTTTTAAATTCTTATAAATGTACTTGTTATTTAAAATAGTAAAGTAACATGCTTCCTATAATTTATTTTAACTTAATATCTTATTTTTTACAAGTTTCTCGAGTTTGCAAAAATACATCTGCTGAAACTTCCGTCCTATATTTATAATATGTCTACAGTACCAAAAAAAAGCAGGGTAAAATTATACCCTGCTTTTTTTTAAATAGGATAATAAATTAACTAAATTCGTGTATGGCTGCCGCTATGCCTGACATTACCGCAAGTGCGAGCATAACAATTGCAAAAATCTCTATCCCTGTAATCTCAACCTCATTCGTTTCTACCTCAATAAAAGAAAAGTCATCACTTATATTGTAAATCTTTTCTTCCATATCTGCTAACGAAGTATCTGAGGTTCTATAATTCAGTTCTTTCGGCAACTCTTCCGTATTCAGGTTCTCTTCTGAGTTTTCCTGAATATACATATGCTTCACAAGGGTTACTTTAGGATATGCAATAGCAATATCCAATTTTCCTTGTGTCCATGTACTGCTATTCATCAAATCAGCTTCAAATAATATATATATATCATTTGAATTAAGTGAATTTATTTTACTTAGTTCACTATATACATTTTCAGTTTCCACACAATTTGATGAATCTAAAAATTTGTCAGCCTTAGATTCAGCATCATCAAGTTTCTCTCCCTCAGACGGATATGTTCCTCCATTAATAGTAGTTATAAGGAACTTCTTAAATATTTCGAATTCAAGAGTATTGTCTTCTGGTATGAAAATTCTGATGTCAGACTCTGAACCTCCAAATTCAGACCAGTCTTTATCTTTTACAACCGCATTAATGATTTTATTAAAATCTATTTTAATTTCATCATCAGGTGAATTTGTTATTTCACCTGATGCAGTTGTTAAAAGTTTATTTTCCTGGTATTTTTCAAGGTTTTTTGAATTTTTCATACACACCACTAATGGTGTATATGATGAAGATTTAATCTCAAGATTTTCATCTAGTTCGTTATTGGTTTTTGTAATTATGAGCTCTGCATCATCAGAGTCATCACAAAAATCAATTTTTTTGCTTAGTTTTGAATCTCTTTCAATAGTCTCTTTTACAACAGAATCACTTGCAACATCATTGTATACAAGGATCTTTGTTTGCTTTGCTTTTTCATTTTCAGTTTTTTTACTTTTTATCGTAGAAGATATCCCAATATATCCAATTGCAATTAAAAGCAAAACAATCCACACTATTATCCGATCTTTCATTTATTTTCCTCCTGTTCTTTAACATGGACAACTTCTCTTAAAGCCTGCATCTTGTGTACAAGATTTTCAGCCTCAGCCTTTTTCAGATTTTCTTTTATCCAAATAATTCTATCAGTAAAAGCTTCAAGGAGTTTTGATAACTCTTCTCTTTGGCTTTCACTCTCTTTATTTGTTTCTATTGCCTCAATATAAGTTTCAATATACTCCTCTAACTTTGGTAAATGAATCCGAAAAAGAACTTTAATTTCTGAAAGATGAAAATTTTTGGAGTTTACATGTTCCAACAGATTCTCCATACTTTTTAGCAAATTCTTGTATTTATTTAAAAAATCTTTTTTATTTTCTTTATCAATTTGACTTTTATTAATTGCCTTCTTAAGATTCTCAAAATCTTCATTTGATAACCTAAAAAAGAATTCTTTAGCCTCATTGATTTCTTTATATTTTTCATTTTCTTTCTCCTGTTGGCGCTGTTCTTCCTCTTCTTTTTGCCTTTCCATTGCTTTCAAATTTTCTATTTTTTGTTCATAACTTTTCCTCCTAGATTTTTCAATTTTTTCAAAGATTTTATCTATGGCAAAGCCAATCAAATTGGAAAAAATGTCCATTCCAACCATAAAAATAACTATATATGCCAAAGATAATAACAAATCTTTTAATCTTGAATAAATTAGGATAAATGCAACAGCAATTATTATCCCTGTTACAATGTTGTAAATTATCGAAAACGGTTTCGTGCGTTTTATGCATTCTGTCCTTTTTGATGGACTACCTTCACACTTTGCAGAAGTATTATTAATGAAATGATAACGATTTAATTTGCAATCATAGCACTTATACTTCTCATATAATGTGACGTATTTTGGCATTTTTATTTCTTTAACTGCCATATTTTCTTCACTTTTTTTCATTCTGCACCTCCTATTGAAACCCTATTTTCTTCTTGTTTCAATAGCCAAAGCCTCCTGTTCCATTCTTTTAAGTTCCGGCAAATCTTTTTCCCGAATTTCCTGTGCTTCAGTAGAAATCCGAACAACCTCATCACACATAGCAATGATTGATTCATTAATTTTCTTAAGCGTCTCAGATGTAACCTGAGGCTTTTCGATCATTTCAGCCGATTTCAAAACAGCTGCAGATGTAATCTGTGCACTCTGTTCAAAAATTTCAGCTGATGCCTGATGTACCGCATCCATAACAGTTGCAGCATTATACAGCCTGTATGAAAGCAATGCCTTAGAAAAAGCTTTTTTCCACTGTGGAATAAGATTAACCACAGCATCTTCAATAGTATTAACTATTGCAATGTCTGCGTTTCTCGTAATCTTTAACGTTGGCAAGTCCTGTATAGCAATTAATCTGAATCTTGCTGTGTTATCGATTTTTCTAGAAATCTCAAGGATTCCATCTTGTAACCTTCCCACATACTCTACATCATCCAAATTATTCTCATTATAACTTGGACTATTCATAAAGCTTTCTCTTTCAGCTTCTAACTCTGATTTCCGGAGCTGAAGAGCAATACACTCAAGTTCAAGTGATTTAGCATATTCAATGTTCTTCTCCCTCATCGAACTACACCTTATTAAGTCTTCCTGTAATGAAAGGCGAACTTGTTCTAATGTAGTCTCTGTTGAAGAAACAACTTTTTCTATGCTCTGTTGTTTAGCCACTACTTCAGTCACCTTTTTTTCTATTGATGACTGCATAAAATTGCCAATAACCGGCAATTTTACGAGTGGATTTGATTTCTTGACCTCTGATAATTTTTCAGTATCTACACTCTTGAGTTTACTAGATAAATCCATCATAATCTGATTGAATTCCTGCAAATCATTCAATTTTGTATTTCTCAAAAAATCATCAGTATCTCTTGAAATCGTACTTGAAGTTGCAGAAGAAAATCTTATAAGGGATTCTGCACTAAAATCTTCTAATGAAGACTTTAATTCCATTACCCTGTTTTTTTCTTCCTCTTTTAATTCATCGAACCTCCGCATCGGTGTTACTGATACATCAATAACACTATCCTTTTTAAGTTCTGAATTTGTTGTCATCGTGTTACCTCCTTGTTTTTTTGTTTCCTGCATCATAGTATTCATTTTTTACCCTCCTATTTAATTTTCAACGTACAGTTATGCTAGTATTATACCACGCTTTATGTATACTGTCAATGAATATATTCAAAAGTCAAAATATTATAATTGCAGTTCACTTGTAATTATAAATTATATTAAAAAAGAATTATATATTATATTTCATAAATTTTCCGGTTTCAATACGTTTATTAAGTATTTCTAACAAGAGTTTTACGGCTCCCTTCCAATATTTCATATTGAACACTTTCCGTAAAATTCTTTAAGAAATTCTAAATAAACTCCAATCAAACTCCAAATTTATTCAATATAATATATAATTCTTTTAAGTAACTAATATTATGCATGTGAACTGTAACATTATATAAATAGAAGAATTACAAATGCACCCAAAAGTATTTCTGCTTTTGATAAATCTTTTGGTAATAATGTTATCTCACTCTCTGTTTTCTCATCTGTAATACTAACATTATAATATTCAACATTTTCTAATTTAAAATACATTTCAACTTCTTGCATATGGTTAATCTCTAAACCAGATATATCTATATATTTTGTTCCCATAAGTACATCTCTTTTAGAATAAAAATCAAATCTTACATATTTACCATTTATAGGATTTTCTTCAGGATTAACTATCTCTCCTTTTATTCTACCATTTACTATTGTTGCTTCTGCTTGTGTAATTATAACTTGACTCACATTATCTTTTCTTTGAATTGTCTTATATGTAGATTCTAAACACACATTTATCAAAAATTGGGAAACTACATATGCTACAACTATTGCTAAAACATATAAACACAATGTTTTCATTCTTTTCATATCAATCCATCCTTTTATTTTATTCTTTTTAATACAACAAGTATATCATGTTTTACATAATTTAGCAAGAGTCCTATTAGACAAGTATTTCTCCCCATTTAGATAAAGAATAAATATACACTTTGTCTACTTTTCTCTTTAAACTTTCTTCTAAAGCTTTTTTATAGATTTCCAATTGTGTTTTATATTTATTAATCAATTCTTCCCTGCTTTTAGAATAATCTGTTTTATAATCAAGTAAAACTAATTTATCATCTTTGGTAATATAATATAAATCTATTATACCCTGTACTAGTATTTCTCCATCTAAGTCTTCCCCATAAATTTCTTTCGCAGGTATCTGTATATAAAATGGTTTTTCTCTCTCTATTATTTTAGCTTCTTTTAGTTCTTTCCATATTTCAGATTGAGTGTAATTATACAAATCTTCTATTTTAATGCTTTCTTTTTCTTTTTCAGTAATAAGATTTTTTTGCTCTAATTCATTTAAAAAAGATATAATCTCTTGTATATCATATTTTCTTTTTAAATCTAATTTCTGTAAACATAAATGCATTATTGTTCCTTTTTCAGATGCAGTTAATTTTTCATTTATATTTTCTTTCAAAAACTGTGGTATTGGCAATTCAGTTTCTATTTCTTCCATCTTTTCCATCTGTTTTTTCTGTTTAATCTCTGTAACAGACATTTTTGTTGGTAATTGTGTCTCTAAAATATATTTATATTGATATTCTAACATATTTTTTACTTTTTCTCCCAGCTGTTTTTGTACTTTGTATCCTTTTATACCTATTGTTTCTTCAATATCTATATTTTGTATTTTCTCTGTTTCTTCTTTAATTATATTTTTTATCTCATCTTGTGAAATAATATTTACGGTCGCGATTTTTTCAGTTCTATTTTTGTTATATAAATATACATATAATATCCATTCTAGATAAGACATAGACTTTTTTAACAATATTTTGTTTATCTTTCCATTCTCTTTTTTGTAAATTTCTACTTGTTTTTTTATCTTATCAATTTTTTCTTGGACATTTTTTACCGTGCCAGTTATATATATTTTTTCTTTAGCTCTTGTTAATGCAACATACAATATGCGCATTTCTTCTGAAATATTTTCCATTTCTATTTTATTTTTTATCGCTTGTCTTGCAAGTGTATCATATTGAATTTGCATATCATAATTAATATATTTTGCACCTATTCCATATTGTTGGTGTAACAATACATCATCATTTCTAATATCTTGTTTATTAAATTGTTTATTTACATTTGCTAAAAATATAACTGGGAATTCTAGTCCTTTACTCTTATGTATACTCATAATTCTAATTACATCGTCATTCTCCCCTATAATTTTTGCTGGACCTAAATCTCCACTACTTATTTTCAATTTCTGTATAAAATTGATAAAATTATATAATCCTTTAAAACTAGCTGATTCATATTGTTTAGCTCTTTCAAACAAAATTCTTAAATTTGCTTGCCTTTGCTCCCCATTTGGCATTAGTCCTACATAATTATAATAACCTGTGTCTATATAAATTTTCCAAATTAATTCATCTAATGCTAAATATTCTTGTTCTTTTCTACATTCATTTAAATAATTAATAAATTTTTCTATTTTGGTTTTTAATTCTATATCTACATTAATTTTTGCTTTTTGCATACATTCATAAAAATTATCAGTTTTGTCTGTTAGTCTTATTTTAACAAGTTCATCATCTGTAAAACCTCCTATTGGAGAGCGCATAACAGCAACTAATGGGATATCTTGTATTGGGTTATCTATTATTCTTAATAAATTCATTATTGTTTCAATTTCTATAGTATCCAAATATTCTTGTGTACTATCACAAAATACAGGTAACCCCCTTTTTAGCAACTCTTGTTCATATATAGATGATTTATTTTTTGTAGATCTTAGTAAAATCACTATATCTTTTGGTTGTATTTTTCTAAATTCTTTACTTTTTCTGTCATATATTTTAAACTGGTTTTTTATTAAATCTTGTATCTTATTAGCTATATATTTAGCTTCTACTTCAATATCTTCTATATGTTCTACTTCTTCAATTTCTTCATCTGTATTTTTGTTTTCATCTTCATTTGTATCTATAATATCTATCTCCGCTTTCAAATTTTGTTCAATTTTTTCATAATCTTCTGCTCCTAAATTTAGAAATTCGTCTTTATTATAATCTACATCTCCTAACTCATCACTCATTATATTCTCAAATACTAGGTTTGTAAAATCTAATACATTATCTCTACTCCTAAAATTCTTAAATAATTGTATTTTTATTCCTTTATTTGTGGATTCTTTGGTTTTACTATATGTTTTGTACTTATTTAAAAATAACTCAGGCATTGCTTGTCTAAATTTGTATATACTTTGTTTTACATCACCTACCATAAAAATATTATTATTTCTTGATATTGATGTTAAAATATATTCTTGTACCTCATTACTATCTTGATATTCATCAATTGCTATTTCTTCAAATTTTTCTGAATATTTTTTTGCTATATCTGTTTTTATTATTTTGCCATCTTCTTTTTTTATCAAAATTTTTAATGCTAAATGTTCTACATCTGTAAAATCTACTATATTTTTTTCCCTTTTCTGACTAGTAAACTCATTATCAAATTCTATAATTAGATTTTCCAATTTTTTAAGTATTTGATACATCTCAAATAAATCTTGTATGGCTTGCCTAGAACTTGTTACTAATATTGCTTCTCTTTTTTTATTAAGTCTTGTTTTTACAATATCTCTTATTTCTTTTGCTTGTTCTTTTATCTCTGATTGTATTTTTTTTCTAGGCCAATCTACAAATTTAAGATTTTGAGCTATATTATATGATTTATCCCAATTATTTAATGATTTTTCCAATATTGATAATTGTTTTATGTCACTTTGTATAGTTTGATAAAATGGTTCTAAGTCTATATCATTATTTAACATATTCAAAACTTCATTTAATACTATTAAATTATCTTGTATTTCTTCTTCTAAATCTTTTAATAACTCTTTTCCCCATAATGTTTCAGAAAAATCTTTATCTAAGCTATTACCGTAAATTAAACATTTCTACTTTTTCATGTAACCATTCTAAAGGAAATGGATTAGAACTTATGTAATTATATATTTTTTTAACTAAATCCTTTAGTGGCGTATCATCTCTATAACTTGTATATGTATGTATTAATTTTTCAAAATCAGGTTCTTCATTTTCATATTTTGCTTCAAAAATATCTTCTAAAACTTCTTCTTTTAAAAGATCTATTTCTGTTGTATCTGCAATTCTAAAATTGGGAGATATATTTTCAAGTTCATAAAAATTATTTCTTACTATGTCTAAACAAAAAGAATCTATTGTACAGATATTTGCCATATTTAATAAAGTAATTTGCCTTTGCAAGTTCTCATCATCAGGATTTTCTTCTAATTTTTCGTAAATAGCATTTAATATTCTTTCTCTCATTTCTGAGGCAGCTGCATTTGTAAATGTTACGATTAAAATTTTATCTATATCTATTTTTTCATTTATTATCTTATTTATTATTCTTTCTACCAATACTGCAGTCTTTCCACTACCTGCTGCTGCAGCAACTAGTATATTATTTCCATTTTCATATATTGCTTGTTTTTGTTCATTTGTCCAATTTGGCATTTTTATTTACTCCTTATATTATTTAAAAGCTTGCTATTTCTAGCAAGCCCCTTTATTCTCTATTAGGAAAGTCATACTGACTTTCCTAATAGAGAACACACGTTTATTTGCTCATATCTAAATTTGTCTCATATACTTCGTATCCCTCATCAATTATTTTAGTTTCTAAATTTTCAATAAATAAAGTTGCTTTAAAATCTTTAATTGATTTATTAATAGCATCTTCTAATCCATTATTTACTCCAATTGATAAGTTCTTTATTGGTGTTTTTAAAGATACATTATTATTTGTTTTTGTTCCTCTTGCAAGACTTATAATTTCCATTATTTGGTCACCATATTTTATTTCGTCTTCAAATTTATTATTTAATTCTTCTATTTCTGTTTTATGAATAGATATATTATTATGATATATTTCTTGGAATATTTCTTCTGTAATAAATGGGAAATATATACTGAAATCTTGCAATAACTTATATAATAGTATATATACTGTTTTTTGTCCACTATATCTTGGAATTTCTCCAAATTCTTCTGGTCTATATAATCTATGTTTTACAATTTCTATATAATTATCACAAAATTCCCAAAAGAATTTTTCCAAAATATTTAGTGCTAAACCAACTTCATAATCATCTAAATAGCTAATAAATTGTTTTTCCATTTCTTGAAATCTTCCTAATATCCATTTGTCTATATATTCAAATTCAGTAAATTCTTTATCTTTATAATCTGATAAATGCATTTCTATAAATTTTGATACATTCCATATTTTGTTTACTAATTTCTTTCCTCTTTGTAAAGTCTCTTCACTAAATATTATATCTGTTCCAAGTCTTCCTGTACCTGCCCAATATCTCATAACATCTGCTGAATATTGGTTTATTAAATCTATTGGTTCATGTTTGCTATTTCCTTTGCTCTTGCTTATTTTTTCTCCTTTTCCAGCCATTACAAATCCTGATATCATTACATTATCCCATGGTTTTTGTCCAAAGTGATAAAAACTTTTTACTATTGTATAAAAATCCCATGTTCTAATTATTTCACTTGCATTTGTTCTTAAACTCATCGGTTTTAATATATCTTCGTAATTTTCCTTTTCTCCATATCTCATATTTATAAGTGGTGTTACTGATGATGTTGCCCATGTATCCATAATGTCTGTCTCTGGTACAAATTCTGTAGCTCCACATTTAGGACATTTGTCACACTTTGGTTTATCTACTAATGGATTTACTGGTAAGTCTTTTCTATCTGCAAATATTGGTGTTCCACAATCTTTACAATACCAAACAGGAAATGGCACTCCAAAATATCTTTGTCTTGAAATACACCAATCCCAAGCTATATTATTAACCCATTCATCATATCTTGCATGCATATATGATGGATGCCATTTTATATCATTTCCTATTTTTATAAAATCTTCTTTATGATTCATTATATCTATAAACCATTGTTTCATTACAGCATATTCTACTTCTTTGCCACATCTTTCGTGTGTTTGAACTTCATGTTCCATTTCTTCTATTTTTACAATATATCCACCTTGGTCTAAATCTTCTACTATTTTCTTTCTTGCTTCTTTTATTTTTAATCCACCGTAATTTGGTACAGTATCAATAATTTTCCCATCTGATGTAAAGATATTTTTCAATGGCAAATTATATTTTTTCCACCATTCAATATCTGTTTGGTCTCCAAATGTACAGCACATAACTAAACCTGTACCTTTGCCAAGTTCTACTTTTTCATCAGCCATAATTGGTACTTCTACATCTATTACTGGAATATGGGCAGTTTTTCCTATTAGATGTTTATTTTTTTCATCATTTGGATTTACAAATACACTAACAATAGCTGGTAATAATTCAGGTCTAGTTGTAGCAATTGTAAATTTTTCGTGATCCTCAACTGTTTCAAAATTCACATAATTAAATGTAGTTTTTATAGTCTTTGTTTCAAGCTCTGCTTGTGCAATTGATGTTCTACATTCATTACACCATAATGCTGGGCTTTCTTTATGATAACAATGTCCTTTTTCTATTAAGTCTAAAAAAGAAGCTTGACTTATTTTTATAGTTGATGGTGCAACTGTTTTATAATGAATATCCCAGTCTGTACTTACACCCATTCTACTAAATAGTTCTTGAAACTCATTTTCATATTTATCTGTTGTTTCATAACATAATTTAGAGAATTCTTCTCTTCCTATTTCATGTGCTCTTTTTCCTTGTTCTTTTTCTACTAATCTTTCACTTGGTAATCCATTATCATCAAATCCAAAAGGATAAAATATATTATATCCTCTTAATCTTTTATATCTAGCTAGCATTTCTGTCTGTGTATATGAGAATATATGTCCAATATGTATTTTTCCATTTACTGTTGGAGGAGGTGTATCTATTGAGTATATTTGTTTATCATTTTTTTCAAACTTATATACTTTATTTTCATTCCAGTAATCTAACCATTTTTTTTCTTTTTCAGTAGCATTATATTTTTTATCTAACATTTTATTTCCCCTCTCTAGCTTAATTTATAGTACAAGTTTACACCATTTCAGAAGATTTGTAAAGTATAATTATTAAATTTCTAGACTTTTGAGGGAGCTATTCTTATAACTTACTTATACAGTTTAAAATATATTAAAAAGAATTATATATTATATGGAATAAATTTGGAGTTTGATTGGAGTTTATTTAGAATTTCTTACAAAATTTTACGGAAAGTGTTCAATATGAAATATTGGAAGGGTGCCGTAAAATTGCTGTTAGAAATTCTTAATAAACGTATTGAAACCGGAAAATTTATGGAATATAATATATAATTCTTTTAAATAACTGATATTGTATAAGTAAGTCATAAAAATAGCCCCCAAAAAGTATTTTAACTATTAGAAAAGTCAGTATAACTTTCCTAATAGTTAAAATATTTACATAGCTTTTTTATATAACATTATAAAATCATCTATATCTACATCTCTTGGATTTCCAGGTTTACATGGATCTTCCATAGCTTTTTGTGATAACATTTCTACATCTTCTAATTTAGCTCCATAGTCAGATATTGTTTGAGTAATTCCAACTTCTTCTGCTAAATCTCTTACTCTTTCTACTAGAGTTTTAATTACTTCTTCTTTAGTATATTTTTCTGCTGGATAACCTAAAGCTTGTAATATATCTACATATCTTTCATAACATACTTCACCATTAAATTCTAACACTGTTGGCAATAACATTGCATTTGCTATACCATGTGGTGTATCATATACTGCTCCTAATTGGTGTGCCATAGAATGTACTATTCCAAGTCCTACATTTGAAAATCCCATACCAGCAATATATTGTGCCATTCCCATTACATTTATTGCTTTTTTATCTTTGTCATTAACTGCTTTTGCTAAATTAGCAAAAATTAATTGAATAGCTTTTAGATGGAACATATCTGACATTTCGTTATGAGCCTTTGTAATATATCCCTCTATAGCATGTGTTAGTGCATCCATTCCTGTTGCAGCAGCAAGTGATTTAGGCATTGATGCCATTAATTCTGAATCTACAATTGCTACAATTGGTATATCATTTGGATCTACACATACCATTTTTATTTTTCTTTCTTCATCTGTAATTACATAATTTATAGTAACTTCTGCAGCTGTTCCTGCTGTTGTTGGTAATGCTATAAGTGGCATACCTCTATTTACTGTATTTGATGCACCATTTAATGATTTTATATCTGCTCTATCAGGATTTGTCATAACAATAGATATTCCCTTTGCTGTATCTATACTTGATCCTCCACCAACTGCAACAATTACATCTGCTTTTGATTTTTTACATGCTTTTACACCATCTGTAACATTTTCTATTGTTGGGTTTGGTTTTATCTCATCATATAAATCATATTTAATATTTGCATCATCTAATACTTTTTCTACTTTTGCTGTAACTCCAGCTTCTACTAAAGATTTATCACTTACTAAAAATACTTTTTTAAAGTTTCTTTTATTAATCTCTTCTGCTAGATTTTCTCTTGCATTATCTCCAAAATATGAAGTCTCATTTAATACAAATTTAATTGCCATTTTTTCTCATTTCCTTTCTATTTATTTCCTATTGAAACAATTTTTATAAAATATTTTTTAATACTATTGTTTTTAATCTTGACATTTCTTGTAATGTTGTCAAAACTCCTTCATTTCCAATACCTGAATGTTTCCATCCACCAAATGGCATTTCAAATGATCTAAAGAAGCTTGCACCATTTATAACAGCTCCGCCACATTCTAATCTATCAGCAATTTTCATTGCTCTTGAGTAATCTTTTGAAATTACACATCCACATAATCCATATGATGATTGATTTGCAATCTCTATTGCTTCTTCTACATCATCAAATCCTATAACAGATATTACTGGTCCAAATATTTCCATATCTTTTGCTACATCCATTTCTTTTGTAACATTGTCTAGAATTGTTGGATAATAATATGCGTCTTCTCTTTTACCACCACATACTATTGTAGCCCCTTGTTCTACCGTCTTATTTACCTGTTCTTCTATTCTTTTTGCTGCATTTATATTAATCATTGGTCCCATATCTGTATCTTCTTGCATTGGATCTCCAACTTTTAGATTATTTATTACCTCTTTCATTTTTTCTATAAACTCTTGTTTTCTAGAATTGTGTATTAGGAAACGTTTACTTGCACAACATACTTGTCCACCATTATATAATCTACCCCAAATAACTTCTTTTACTGCTAAATCCATATCGCCATCTTCTAAGAATAAAAATGCATCATTACCTCCTAGTTCTAACATTACATGTGTTAGATTTTGTGAAGCTGTTCCCATTGTTTGAATTCCTGCTGATGTACCACCTGTTAATGAAACCAAATGAACCCCTGGATGTCTTGCTAATGCTTGACCTGCCTTTGGTCCGTCTCCAGTTAAAATTTGTATACAACCTGCTGGCACTCCAGCTTCTAACATTAATTTTACATATTCTATTAATGTTAAAGGATTATAATTTGATGGTTTTACAATAACACTATTTCCCATTAATAATGCTGGTGGTATTTTTTGACAGAATAAATCACTTGGAAAATTAAATGGTATTATTGCTGCTATAACTCCTATTGGATATCTTTTTGTTATTTGCATTGTTTTTTCATTTCCTGCTTCTGTTCCTGCAGGTATACTTTCATCATATAAATGTTTTGCTCTTTCTATAAAAGCTCTTACACCTATTCTTACATTTGCAATTTCTCCTCTTGCTTCTTTTATAGGTTTTCCTGTTTCATTTGATAATAATGTAGCTAATCTTTCCTTATTTTGCTCTACCAAATCTACAAATTTATATAATATATCTGCTCTTTCATATATTGAAGTTTTAGCCCATTTTTTTTGTTCTATTTCTGCAACTTTAACTGCTTCATCAACATCTTCATCTGTAACATTAGGAACTGTATCAATTAGTTCTTGAGTTGCTGGGTTTACAACTTCTATTATGTTTCCATCTCTTGCATCTTTCCATTCATAACCAATTAAATTTTTCATAGTAGCCTCCTTATTATTTATTTTTTTACATATGGTCATTTCTGATATACCATCTTTTGTATTGTAATTTTCTATCATACAGGTATATTCTGATTGACCTAATTGTGGTCTTTCAACCTGTCCGAACATATTAGTATGTTCTTCTGCTCTTCATTTAGCAAATGCTGTAAATGATAACATCAATCCTCCTGTTGTATTTGCTCCATGATCTTTTACTCCATATTCCCCAAATGTAAATACTGTTATAAATGGAACTCCATTTGCTTCTTTCTTTAATTGTTCTGCTACTTCGTTTATTCTTTCTCCAATACCTAATCTTCTACCACCACAATGCACTAATAAATAGGCTCCTGCTTCTTGTCCTAGTTCTTTATTTGTTTCTCTTAATGTTTTTCCTGTTGAATTAATAAGTTCATCAACAGATGCTTCCATCTGAATAACTGCTGTATTAACTGCTAAATTTGCACCTATATTCATTGAATAATCATCATTTGCATACATTGGATGACGTATTGCAATTAAATCTCCTAATCTATCTTTAACACCTAATGGTGCTGTTATTGTTTCTACTAATAAATTATTTCCTTCTAAATCTTTTAATTTCTTACCTGTCCATTTTGCATATTTTTTAACTGCTGGTTCTCCATCTATTTCTACTAAAGTTCTTTTACCTTTTATTTTTGTAATTATTCCTGAATTTATTGTTTCATGATATGCTCCTGTAAACACATTTGCCATTTTCTTGTCTGTATAGAAAAATGCAACTGCAACTCCATCAGAAAATACTTTATCATTTGTATAAATACTCCATTTTCCTTCAACTGTGTTGTCTGCACTACTACCTCCAAATACAGGAACTCTTCCTATTATATCTTCTATTCCTTTTATATAATCTTCTTCTTCTGCAGGTGATGCTACCATATAAAAATATGCTGGGCTGTCTGTTCTTCCTGCTTTTGCCATTGCTTCTTTTGCAACCATTTGTCCTGTTTTTCTTGCATCTTCTTGTTTTGGTGAACTTGCGACTCCTACTGTTAAATCAGGATCTCCTAATGCTAATATACCTGTAAATCCGTTGTCACTTGAAATAAATCCATCTGGTGTTATAATTCCCGCACTAGATGTACACCCTATAATTGGTGCTGTTCCTAATACTGATTTTGCTCCTTCTAATACATTTCCTACATTGCAATCTACTGATGTATATAAGAATGCAACTTTTGTTTGAATTAAATCTACTACTGCTTTTTCTGCAGATTCTTTACCTTGTGTATAACTATCTACATTTGTACTCCATGATACGTTTGATTTTAACATAACAATTCCTCCTTCGTAATTTATTATTACCAATTATATCAATAATATTTTTGATATTCAATATCTTTTGTAAAACGTAATATAAATGTAATATATTCTTAAACGTTTTTACGATTTATTCTTTTACTAAGAATCTCAATTCCATCTACTGCATAAATGGTAAATATTGGATATAATGAATATATGTATCTTGACTTTATTTCCCAAAAACAGTAAAAACAAAGTATACCCACTATTATATAATTTAATAGCTTATACTTACTTGATTTATTTTTCTTTATTATCCCAAATAATGCACATACAATAATAACAAAATATTGTCCTTTCATAAGATATTCTGCACCTTTTCTAATTACAGAATCTTGATTTTTTTGTATATCTTTTGTTAAAGCATTTTCTGTTGTAAACTCTGAACCTCCTCCACCAAAAGCATATCGTTCTGCCATATATGTTCCTTCTGAAAACATCCATATTTCTTTTTTCGCTATTATTTCAAATATTTTACCTACTCCTAATTCCTGCCATCTTTCTATAACATCTTTTGGTTGCCATTTACTTGATGCTGTTCCATCTTGAAATCCAAATTTTTCTTCATTAAATCCCATTCTTATAAATGACCAAACTGTACAGCTTTCTTCAGATTTGCTAAAAAATACCCCTATTAATAAATTACAAATAGCAATTCCTATAGTAACAGTTGTAACAAAAATTGCAATCAATTTATAGTTTTTACCACTTAAAATTTCGTACATTGTAATTGCAATTATATGTATGATTCCAACTGGTCTTATCATAAATTCTATAACAGATAATATAATTCTTAGAGGTAAATTCCACTTTTCTTTGTTATTTTTGGTTGTTAAATATATAAGTAAAGTCGTAAGTAATGTAAATGCAATATCATTATAGATAATGTTTATATATAAAAATACGGGAATATTTATCAAACATAATATAAAATATAATTTATTCTTTTTTCCCAAATTTTCTGCAATTTTATATGTTAAATATGCAATTATTATATTACAAATTATATTTATTATTTTAACAGTTATAATACTTTTATATAAAAATGTAAATAACATCATAAGTATTACAGTTGGTACATTATTTGTATAAAAACTTATATAATCTTGATGTAATTTAAAACCTGAAACAGCTATTTCATATACCATCTTCATATCAGAAAATGGTTCAAATGGTATTAAAATTATATATATAACTCCTAGTAATATATATGTTCCAATTATATATTTAAAATCAATATTAAATCTTTTTATAATTTTGCATACTATAACTAATAATACTATATTGATAAATATTGAAATATAATTATATATATTATTAAATTGAAAGCTTGGTGTATCTGTAAATACATCATAATCTGCATTAAATATTAGCATTGTAATTACAACCACTGTAAATAATATTATTATCCAATATCTTGCTATTTTTGAAATTATTCTGTTTAATTTTTCCATTTTTAATCTCATTCCTTCCCAAAGGCACAAATCTAGTTGGAAAAGAATTAAATTTTGGATAGGAAAACAAGTTTGAAATTTATGAGGCGTACTATTTGTACGTTGATTAAATTTCAAATGAAGTTTGACGACGCCAAAATTGTAATTA
>CALXHD010000006.1 GCA_944388015.1 uncultured Clostridia bacterium
TAAAATATATTAAAAATGAATTATATATTATATTTCATAAAATTCCTATAACATAAGGGTTTGACTATTGACAATATAAAATCTTTAATGTATAATGTATACTGTTAAAAGGGTTATCCCACATACAGGTCCATATGGCTGGAAGGAGGGGGAATAAAAATGTCATCAGAAATTAAAGTAAATGGAAATATAGAAGATGCCTTAAGAAGGTTTAAAAGACAATGTGCTAGAAATGGTGTTATACAAGAAGTACGTAAAAGAGAACACTATGAAAAACCTAGTGTAAGAAGAAAGAAAAAATCAGAGGCTGCAAGAAAGAGAAAATTTTAAAAATAAAATTAGAGGGGAAGTACTAAGTGTTTAACTTTACTTCTCTTTTAAATTACCTATATGAATAAAATTAGAAAAAACCGTAAACAATAATTATATATTTTTGATAAGAGATTCAGTTTTAGAAAGATTACTTTAATATAGTAAAACAGGAAAGGAATGAAATTTATTATGGAATATAAAGTTAAAGAAATAAAAAAGGGAATTAAATTACATTTAATTAGAAATGAAAAGTTCAAGACAAATTTGGTTTCAGTTTTTTTAACAACAGATTTAAACAGAGAAAACATAACAAAAAACTCATTAATACCAGCAGTTTTAAGAAGAGGATCTAAAAATATGCCAACACAAGAAGATATAAGTACAAAATTAGAAGAAATGTATGGAGCATCTTTTAACTGTGGTATAGATAAAAGAGGAGATAATCAAGTATTAAAATTTTATATTGAAGCCATAAATTCAAAGTTTTTACCACAAGATGCAGAAAATATTTTAGATGAAACTATAGCAAATCTTTTAGAAATTGTATTTAATCCATTAATAGAAGATAATGCATTTTTAAAAACATATGTTGAACAAGAAAAGGTCAATGTAGCACAATTAATAGATGGAAAAATGGATAATAAGGCAAGATATGCTGTAGATAGATGTATAGAAGAAATGTATAGGAATAAACCATATTCTTTATATAAATATGGTTATAAAGAAGATTTAGATAATATAGATGAAAAATCTTTATATAAATATTATAAAGACCTATTAAACACATGTAAAATTGATATATTTGTTTCAGGAATAATAGACGAGCAAATAAGTGATAGAATATGTAAAATGCCTGAAATTCAAAATTTAAATGATAGAAATGCCATATTTAATATGTCAAATCTGCAAGAAAATATAAATAATAATGAGCAAATTATAAATGAAGCTATGGATGTTACTCAGGGAAAACTTGTTTTGGGATTGAATTTGGATATTAAAGATGAAAATATGCAATATGTTGCATTAGTATATAATGAAATATTAGGTGGAAGTGCAAATTCAAGGTTGTTCCAAAATGTTAGAGAAAAGGCAAGCTTAGCATATGTTGCAAGCTCAAGTTATGTAAAAATAAAAAATAATATAATAATAAATTGTGGAATAGAAATAAAAAATTATGATAAAACTTTAAAATTAGTTAGAGAACAATTAGAAGAATTAAAAAATGGGAATTTTTCAGAAAATGACATAGATACTGCAAAAAAATGCTTGGTGTCTAATATAAAGATAATAGATGATGAACAAGACACAGAAATAATGTATTTTTACGGACAAGAATTTTATAAAACTAAACTAGATATTAATCAATATATTGAAAAAATACAAAGTGTGACAAAGCAAGATGTATTAAATATAGCACAAAATATAAAGATAGATACAATTTACTTTTTAAATGACAAAAAATAAAATATTGTAAAGGGAGTGTAAAATATAATATGCAGATTATAGAAAATTTAAAGGTTAAAGAAAAAGTTTTTATGGAAAAACTGGAAAATGGATTAACTGTTATGATTATACCTAAGCAAGGAATTCAAAAAAAATATATATTATGGGGAACAAATTATGGCTCTAATGATAGTGAATTTATAGTTCCAGGTGAAAAAGAAATTACAAAAGTTCCTGATGGAGTTGCTCATTTTTTAGAACACAAATTATTTGAACAAGAAAGTGGTAGAAATAGTTTAGATGTATTAACTGAAATAGGAGTAGAGGCTAATGCATATACAACAAATGATCACACAGCTTATCTATATGAGGCTACAGATAATTTTTATGAAGCTTTAGACGAATTTATGGATTATGTACAACATCCTTATTTTACAGATCAAAATGTAGAAAAAGAAAAAGGTATAATCGGACAGGAAATAATGATGTATGATGATTATCCTGAATGGAAAGTATATCTAAATGCTATGCAGGTAATGTATCATAATTTTCCAATCAAAATAGATGTTGTAGGTACAATAGATAGTATTAGTAGAATAAATAAAGAAGTTTTATATAAATGTTATAACACATTTTATAATCCATCTAATATGGTAATGGTTGTTGCAGGAGATTTTGAGCCAAATAAAATGTTAGAAGAGATTAAAAAAAGATTAGTAGATATAAAGGCTAGTGGAGAAATAAAAAGAATCTATCCTGAAGAACCTGAAACAATTGTAAAAGAAAATGTTGAACAAAAAATGGAAGTAAGTCGACCATTATATACTATTGGGATTAAAGACATACCAATGAATAAAGAAACTATAGTAAAAAAACATATAGCAATTGAAATATTATTAAATCTTATATTTGGTGAGAGCTCAGAATTATATAAGAAATTATATGGTGAAGGGAATATTTCTTCTGCTCCTAATATGGATTATGAATTTTCAAGAGGGTATTCTCACATATTAATAGCAGGACAATCAAATGATTCTAATTTATTGTATGATAGCTTTAAAGAACAAGTAAAAAAAGTAAAAGAAAATGGGATAGATGAAAAAGATTTTGACAGGATTAGAAAAACGATATATGGTGATTATATAAAAGAATATAATGATATTACAAATATAGCAAGAATGTTTTTAGCAGATTATTTAAAGGGAATAAATAGTTTTGATTATATAGAACTAATAGATACTGTAAATAAAGAATATGCTGAACAGGTTT
Source organism: uncultured Clostridia bacterium (assembly GCA_944388015.1). GTDB lineage: Bacteria > Bacillota > Clostridia > TANB77 > CAG-508 > CAG-269. Next base: position 3,025 of record CALXHD010000006.1, read on the forward strand.
TAAAGGAAGTTTTTGATGAAAATAAAATGGTTTTGTCAGTTATTAAGAATTAGAAAGTGGAAAATAACAAATTATTTGCTAAAATAGTAGAATAAAAAGTTTGTGGAAAACACGGTTTAAATTATATATTATAATTTCTGCCGTTGTTTTTTTATATTTTATGTCGAAATATGTCGATTTTTTGCATACGAAAGTTGTGGAAAAAGAAAAAAATTACTTGACTAAAAAGGAAAAATATGGTAATTTATATTTATAGGTGAGAGAAAAAATATAAAAAGGAGAGATATATATGTTAAATGATGAAATTTGTAAATTAAGAGATAAATTGAACAAAAGCATTGAAGATGGCGAAGACTATGACATCATTTACAAACTTAGTGTAGAATTGGACGAGCTTATTGCAGAATACTACAGTAGAGTCGATTCTTAAAACTTATGTAATACAAAGGGTTTAACAATTTATGAAATAGTTTTAAAAGCTCTTGAAAAATATTAGGATTTATAGTATAATAATTAGCCGTAAAGGAGAGTTATTTATGCAAATAAATCCTAATATTTTGTTGGAATTAAAAGAAGATGCTGGAACAGAAAGAACAATAAAAGCAATAAAATATGCTAATTCAAGAAAAGTGGAATTTCTAAATACTGAATATAATGACAAGAATAATTTTGAATTAAAAGCAAATGTTAATGGTACAGAAAAATATGTTACTTTTGTATCTGTTCAAAGAGGTGAGATAGAAGATATTTCATGTACATGTCCTGATTACAAAAAACATTATGGGGTTTGTAAACATTCTTTGGCAACAGTTATAGCTTTTAATAAACTAGAAGAAGACGAAATAAAAAATAAAATAGATAAAGAAGAAAAACAAGCCATGGATTTAGAAAGCCAAGAAGTGAAATATAGGAGCTTTAGACAAATTGTAAATAATTTCTATAATGAGGAAGTAGAAACTATAGATGATGATAAAGAAGAGATTGTAAAATCAAAAGGAACTATAAATATAGAACCTAAAATTATATATGATAAATTTACTAATGACATGAAGATTGAATTTAAAATTGGAGATAAGAGATTATATAAATTGAAATCTTTATCAGAATTTTATGATAGAATGTTAAATAAAGGTTTTTATCATTATGGGGATAAATTGCAATTTATTCACACTAGAGAATCATTTGTGGAAAAAGATAGGTCATTGTTAGACTTTATATTAAAATATGCAGAGATAATTAAATATGCAAATTCAAATTCAAATAGTAATTATAGATATTATGGAAACGCCCTAAGTGATAACACAATTATAGTTAGTAATACTGGTCTAGATGATTTGTTTGAAATTTTAAAAGGAAGAGAAGTTAAATTTCAAAGAGATTATACAGAACAATATATAGAATTTGTAGATGGAAATCCAAATTTAGAATTTATATTAAATAAAGATGAAGTAGATTATGTAATTGTACCAAATCAAGATGTATTTAAATGTAATTTACTAAAAGGGAGAAGATATAAATATATTCTACAACAAGACAGACTTTGTAGATTAACAAAAGAATTTGAAAATACTAATTTAAAGTTATTACAAAGTTTTAGACAGAATTATGTAACTGAATTACATTTAAAAGAAAGTGATTTATCATTATTATTTTCTATTGTTATACCAAAAGTTAAAAATGCAATTATTATGGGGAATATAGATGATAAACTAATAGAAAAGTATACACCAGAAAATTTGCAGGTTAAATTATTTTTGGATTTTGATAAAAATGATTATATTATTGCAGATGTAAGATTTTGTTATGGAAATTACGAATTTAATCCATTAGATGAAAAAAATAAGCCAAGTGTACCAAGAGATATTGTAAAGGAAACTCAAAGTTTTAATATTTTTAGAAAAACAGGATTTATGTTTGATGTAAAGAACTTAAGGTTTATATTACCTGATGATGATAAGATTTATAATTTTCTAACAAATGATATTACATATTATATGCAAAAATTTGAGGTATTAGTAACAGATAATTTTAAATCTAAAGAGGTTGTAAAACCTAAGATAGGTAGTTTAGGAGTAAAGGTAGAGAATGATTTATTAACAATAGATTTAAGTAAGATAGAGTTTGATATTAAAGAATTAAAAGATATAATGTCAAAATATAAATTAAAAAAGAAGTATCACAGGTTAAAGAATGGAACATTTTTGGATTTAGAAGATAATAAAGAAATAGCTTTTTTTGACAAATTAGTAGGAGGAATGGGTCTAGACTACAAAGACTTAGAAGAAGGTGAGATTAAATTACCTGTTAATAGAAGTTTATATTTAAACCAATTGTTACAAGGTATTAAAGGTACAGAAATAATAAAAAATCAGGAATATAAAAATATAATAAATAATTTAAACCAGGATATGTTGGAAGATGAATATGATTTGCCAAAAACATTAAATGCTAAATTGCGCTACTATCAAAAAACTGGCTATAATTGGATTAGAACATTAGATGCTTACCATTTTGGTGGTATTTTAGCAGATGACATGGGACTTGGTAAAACAGTTCAAATTTTATCTGTGATATTATCATATATTGAAGAGAGTAATGATAGTAAAACTAGTATTGTAGTATCTCCAAGTTCTCTAACTCTTAATTGGCTTAATGAAGCAAAGAAGTTTGCTCCTAATTTGAAAGTACAAGTAATTAGGGGAACTTCAGCAGAAAGAAAAAGATTAATTGAAAATATCGATAAATATGATTTAATAATTACATCATATGATTTATTAAAAAGAGATATCCAATATTATAAGGAATATAGCTTTAGATATGCGATAGCAGATGAAGCACAATACTTAAAAAATAGTACTACACAAAATGCAAAAGTCATAAAACAGATAAAATCTATGTCTAGATTTGCATTAACAGGTACACCTATTGAAAATTCACTTGCAGAATTATGGTCAATTTTTGATTTTATAATGCCAGGATATTTGTTTAATTACAAAGATTTTAAAACAAAATATGAGACACCTATTGTAAAAGATGAAGATGAAAAATCTTTAAAAAAATTAAAAATGCTTATAGAACCTTTTATATTAAGAAGGACTAAAAAGGAAGTATTAACAGAGTTACCTGAAAAGACAGTTACTGTTTTAAATAATGAGATGGATGAAGAACAAGAAAAGTTGTATTTAACTTATTTAGCACAGGCAAAAGAAGAATTAGCAGATGAAATAGAAAATAATGGATTTGAAAAAAGTCAAATCAAAATATTGGCATTACTTACAAGGCTTAGACAGATATGTTGTCATCCAAAATTGTTTATAGAAAACTATAAAGGACATAGCAGTAAATTAGATCAATGTATGGAAATCGTGGAAGATGCGACAGAAGCGGGACATAAAATATTAATATTTTCTACATATACATCTATGTTTGATTTATTGGAAAAAGAATTAGGAGCTAGAAATATTAATTATTTTAAACTTACAGGAAGTACAAAAGTTGATGAAAGAATAAAAATGGTAGATGAATTTAATGAAACAAATAATGCAAAAGTCTTTTTAATTTCTTTAAAAGCAGGAGGAACAGGTCTTAATTTAACAGGTGCAGATATGGTTATACATTATGATCCTTGGTGGAATTTATCTGCAGAAAACCAGGCTACAGATAGGGCATACAGGATTGGACAAAAAAATAATGTACAAGTATATAAACTTATTACAAAAAATTCGATTGAAGAAAAAATTTATGAGTTGCAAAAGAGAAAATCAGAACTTGCTCAAAATATGCTTAGTACAAAAACAACATTTGTAAATAAATTATCAAAGGAAGATATTATGAAATTATTTAGTTAGATGAATTAAGTGCATTATTTTCTTCTCTATTAGGAAAGTCATGCTGACTTTTCTAATAGAGAAAACACGTTATGAAAAAACAAATGGAAAGGTGTGAGAGTATTAATGGAAAAACATATAAATGTTATTGGGGCTGGTCTAGCTGGATCAGAAGTAGCATATCAAATTGCAAAACAAAAAATAAATGTAAAATTATATGAAATGAAACCCACTAAATATTCGCCTGCACATTCAAATCCTAATTTTGCAGAAATTGTATGTAGTAATTCACTAAAATCAAATTTACTTACAAATGCATGTGGATTATTAAAAGAAGAATTAAGGAGATTAGATTCATTACTTATAAAAACTGCAGATGAGACAAGTGTACCTGCAGGGCAAGCTTTAGCAGTTGATAGAGATATTTTTGCAAAAAAGATAACAGAAGAACTTAGAAAAAATGAATATATAGATGTAATAGAATGTAATGTTGGAGAAGATGTAAAGGTAAAAGATTTAATAAAGAACAATATTACAATTATATGTACTGGGCCTTTAACATCTGATGAGCTTGCAAAAGAAATACAAGAAATAACAGGACAAAATAAATTATATTTTTATGATGCGGTAGCACCAATTGTTTTAAAAGATAGTATAGATTTTGATATTGCTTTTTATGGTGATAGATATGCTCAGGAAAAGAAAAAAGATGAGACAATTGAACAATGGAAACAAAGGATTAACAATTATTCAGAGAATAGTTATATAAATTTGCCTTTTAGTAAAGAAGAATATGAAGATTTTTGTAAAGAATTAATAAATGCGGAAGTAGTTACATTACATGACTTTGAGAAGAGAGAAATTTTTGAAGGTTGTATGCCAATAGAGATTATGGCTAAAAGGGGTTTAGACACATTACGTTTTGGACCTCTTAAGCCAGTGGGATTTGATGACCCAAGAACAGGTAAGAGACCATATGCTGTTGTACAATTACGACAAGACAATAAAAAAGCAAGCTTATATAATTTGGTTGGATTTCAAACTAATTTGAAATTTGGTGAACAAAAACGTGTATTTTCTATGATTCCTGGATTGAAAAATGCAGAATTTGTAAAATATGGTGTTATGCATAGAAATACATATTTAAATTCTCCTAAACTTCTAGATGAAACATATAGATTTAGAAATAATCACAATTTATATTTTGCTGGTCAAATTACAGGTGTTGAAGGTTATGTTGAATCTATTTCTTCAGGCATGGTTGCAGGATTAAATGCAATAGAACAATTTAAAAATGGTGAAAATTGTAGAAAAATTATATTTTCTGAAAATACTGTTATTGGTGCATTGGCTAAATATATTTCTACTGACAGTGATGATTTTGTTCCAATGAATGCAAACTTCGGAATTTTACCTGAATTAGAGGGTAAAAAAATTAAAGATAAAAAAGAAAGATATATGAAACTTGCCCAGAGAAGTCTACAGGAATTTTAGAATACAAATTTACATAAAACTATTGCGTTTTTTGTCAAATTTTGTTATAATATTATTTAGTGGTAAAGCGTGAAAAAGTAAATCTACTAGGAATTTTATTGAAGGGATAACAGTTTTATGAATTCCAATTTGATTTATGCCTTCAGAAAGGAAATAAAATATGGAAGAAAAAATAAAAGAGGAATTATTAAACAAAAAGCTTGATTTTATTAATTTGAAAGAAAGGATAGTAGAATTTCAAAACTTACATGATGAACTTGATAATTTGGTAAATGAACGAGAAAGCTTGAAAAACGAATTACAAAATTATACTACTACTGATGTGCCATATAGTATTATTGAAGAGCAAATAAAAAATAAGCAAAGAGAGATAGATGAAAAAAATAGTAGATATCATGAGCTAGAAGGACAAAATTTAAGTGATTTTGAGACATATAAAAAAGAATTAATAGATGTAATGACAAATAAAAAGGAAGCATTAAATGATGAAATGAAAAATAGAAATGATAGAATTGTAAGTCTTGAAAGTCAAATCGCTGAATATAGACAAAGATTAGATGGAATCCAAAGATTAGAACAAAACAGTAAAAATAAAGTTCAATTATCTCTAGGTGCAGAACAAAGAAGAACTGAATTTTTAAATCAATTGTCTAATATGGAAAATGAATTAGATATATTAAAAGACCAAAGTTCTATAATGGAAAATATTAAAGAGTATAATGAAGCAATTAAAGAAATACAAGGATATAAAATTGAGGATATAGATAATTATATTATTGAAGAAAATACTCAGGAATCTGAGGAAACTCAAGATCAAGAACAGCATGAAGAAGATAGAAGTGAAGCTCATGTGATTCAAGAAACACATGATGGACAAAATGCGGAAGAACAGGAAAATTTTGAAGGTGATAATCAGGGAACAAATGATGAGCAAGAACAAGATGATAATGAAAATAAATTCAAAGCTTTAGAGAAATTTATAGATTTAATAGAACATCCTGAAGATAAGCTTGATGGAAAGACTGTACTAGTTATATTAAATACATTTATGCATGTTAGTAATGAATTTGGTGATGCTTCTGACTTAGATGCCAACGATTTAAATGTAGATGAGTTTGAAAAATTTAAAGTGTATTTTAGTAGATTATCTAATGGAATTAATGACTTGTATCAAAAGGATAAAATTACTAAAGCTCAATTTAAAACATACAGTAATATTATTCTAGATATATCTAAAAATATAGGAGAAGTAGAAGCAGATCTAGATATAGAATATCTTGAAGAAAAAATAACACCAAGATTAGAAAAATTACAAAAAAGTAGACCTAATACACAAAATGAGGAGTATTCACAAACAGATAATAACTCTAAAAATAGTATATCTAGTAGAGTAAAGAAAGTACTTAATGAAAGATTAGAATATTTATGGAGAAGTTATGTTGATTTATATTCTGAATTTACTAATGGAGAGACAATAAAATTAAATGATATAGAAGATGTAATTAAAGATCTTGATAAAGTTAAATCAGAATTAGAATTTTATAAAACTGTAGTTGGTAACGAATTTTATGATAATGCAAGAAAAAGAATTGGAAATACTGATTTAGGATTAAAAAAATTAAAGGATGAAATATTAAATAAAAACTATGATCCAAGTATAGATGAACATAATAGGAGAAACAGTGGAAATAATGGTAAAGCACATGAAAATTCACAAGAAAATGCAGAGTCTGAAAAGAAAGAAGCAATGCAAAGAATTACAAGTAAAGAGATCTCTTTAAGAAACAAGTATTTAGCAATTGAAAAAGGAAGCAAGAATGGAGTTAAATATAGTGATGCGGAAGAACTAAAAAATATGTTACTAGGTTTGAATACTGAACTAGAAAATGTAAAAGGAATTGTAAGTGAATCTTATTATGAGGGTGTAAAGAAAAATATAAAGGACATAAAAGAAAGATTAAAAGCATTGGTGCATGAAAGAGGTGTAAAGAATGGCAAGGATAATAAAGATGGAAGTAAGCCAGTAGCTTCTGAGAGAAAACCAAGCAAATATTCTATTATTATAGGTAGAGATGCGAAGATTTCATGTTCAAGTGTTTCAGGAAAGACATATAAAGTAAGTAAACGTACAATAAAAAAATGTATGAAGGAATTAAGAAATAAAAAATTAAGGTATTGCTCTTTAGAAAGAATTTGTGAAGAAAACGAGATTAAATTTAATGATAAGCATACAAGAGATTTAATAAAAGATTTGGTAGAACAGGAAAAGATGGATCCACTTGTAATTACAGCAATTGCACGTTCTAAAATGGATCCAATAGACAAAGAAAATATGATAAAAGAATATATAGATGATTGTGCTTATATTTTAGATGGTGAAAAACCTATAAATGCTTGTAATGTTATGTATAATATTAGTGATTTAAATAAAAAAGGTTTATTTAGAAGAATATCATCATTATTTGGAGGGCAATTATCAAATGGTCAAAAGAAAAGATTAAATATTGTAGCGAATAATGCCCAAGATCTTGGCATTGGTAAGCTTGTAATGGATTCTCCAAAACGAGGACTATTTGCAAAATTGAAAGATGGTTTAGGAAATGTTGAATTATTAGGAAGTGGAGAAGATTATGATTATGTTGATGAAGAAGAAAATGATGATGTAGTTTCAAACTCTACAGCGCAAGAAATTCATACTGATAGAATAGCAAATGATGATGAACTATATACTGAAGAATATCCATGGGGAGAAATTAAGGTAGATGAAGAAACTTTAAAACAAATAGATGAAAGAATGGCTAAATGGCGTGATGAACAGGAAAAAATAAAATCTCAAGGAACTGAAGAAGAAATATCAGATGATAATGAAAAATTGCCAGGAATGTAAAATATTTTAAGTTAAAAAAGAAGATACTAGGTATTTTGTTTGAGAATATCTAGTATTTTCGTCTATTAGGAAAGCCATTTAGACTTTTTTAATTGATAAAATAAATTGTACACAAATTTATTACATAAAATCAAAAATTTAATTTGAATAAAAATTATATTGACAAAAACAGATTAAACTTATATAATAAAAAAAATCCTAGAGATATAAATATATTTCTAGTTGCCTTTTTAATATTATAAATTCTTATAATATTAAGAGAAAAGAGGTAGTATTATATGAAAAAATTTTTATCAACTTACAAGACAGCAATTATACTTTTAGTTGCAGTAATTGCTGGTTCAATCATTGGAATTGTATTTCAAGAAAAAGCAACTATTTTAAAACCACTAGGAGACATTTTTTTAAATCTATTACTGGTAGTAATAATCCCACTCGTATTTTTAACAATCACAACATCAATTTCAAAAATGAAATCCCCAAAAAGACTTGGAAAAATAATGGTTTCAATAATTATAGTTTTTCTTATTACATCAATAATTGCAGTAATAATTGGTTTTGCAAGTATAAGTTTTGTAAAACTGGTAGACACAGAAGATGGTGAACAAATTAAACAAGGACTAGAAACAGTTCAAGAAGAGGAAAAAGAAGAATCTGAGGAAGAATTAACAATAGCAGATAGAACTGTACAGTTATTAACAGTAGATGATTTTTCAAAACTTTTATCAAAAGATAATTTAATAGCATTATTGATATTTTCAATAATATGTGGGATAGCTATTAATATGTCAGGGGAAAAAGCTGAACCAGTAAAGAAATTATTAGAATCAGCAAATGAAGTGGTTCAAAACATTGTAAAGATTATTATGTATTATGCACCAATAGGGTTAGGTTGCTATTTTGCATCATTAATAGGAAGCTATGGAAGTCAAATAGCGGTTGGATATTTAAAAACATTTATAATATATTTGGTGGTTTCAGTTGCATATTACTTTATAATCTATACTATTTATGCATTTATAGCACAAGGAAAAAATGGAGTAAAACTATTTTGGAAAAATGTTTTACCATCAACATTAACCTCACTTGCTACATGTTCAAGTGCAGCATGTATACCAGTAAATATAGAATGTAGTAAAAAGATGGGTGTTGCAGATGATATTGCTGAAACTACCATACCATTAGGTACTAGTTTTCATAAAGATGGGTCAATATTAGGATCAGTATTTAAAATAATGTTTTTAGTATGTTTATTTGGTACAACAATTGCAACTACAGGAGATGTAATGAAAATACTAGGAGTTGCATTACTTGCAAATTTATTAGTAACAGCTGTACCAATAGGTGGTGGTACAATTTCAGAGATGTTAATAATCACAATGATGGGATATCCAGTAGCAGCACTACCAATATTAACAATAATAGCAACAATTATAGATGCACCAGCTACAATGCTTAATGTTGTAGGAGATACGGTGTCTTCAATGTTAGTACAAAAAATTGTTGACAAAAAAGCATAGAATGGTATATGTTTAAGGGGGGATGGTTTTTAGTATAGCCATCTTCTTTAAGTTGAAAAATAATTACAATTTTGGCTACGTCAAACCTCATTTAAAACGCGGTTACATAAAAAGGAGGATAATTCTATGAGAGCATTGGTAACAGGGGCTTCATCAGGAATAGGCAGAGATATTGCAAAAATTTTAAGTAAAAAGGGATATGATCTTGTTTTAGTCTCAAGAGATAAACAAAAACTAGAAAAAGTAGCAAAAGAGATAAATGGAAATGTAAAGATAATATCTCTAGATTTAACAGATGAGCAAGCCTGTAAAAATTTATATAAACAAGAACCTAATATAGATTTATTAGTAAATAATGCAGGATTTGGAGATTGTGGAGAATTTACTAAAACAGATTTAGATAAAGAAATAAAAATGATAGAAACAAATGTTATAGCATATCATATTTTAATGAAATTATATCTAAAAGATTTTGTTAAAAAAGATAGTGGTACAATATTAAATGTGGCGTCAATAGCTGGTTTTATGCCTGGACCATTAATGAGTACATATTATGCAACAAAAGCATATATAGTAAGAATTTCTGAGGGAATAAGAGAGGAATTAAAACATAGGAAATCAAATGTAAAAATATCAATACTATGTCCTGGTCCTGTTGCAACAAACTTTAATGAGGTCGCAAATGTAAAATTTCATTTAAGAGAGGCTAATAGCATGGATGTAGCAAAATATGCCATAGAAAAGATACAAAAAGGCAAATTTTATATAGTGCCACGGAATCGATGTAAAAATCGCGAAATTTTTTGTTAAAATAATACCAAGTAATATTGTTTCTAAAGTAACATATAGAGTACAAAAAAGAAAATTATATTAAAATATGTTGTTAAAAAATTTAATTTATGATATAAAATAGTTAGTACAAACAAATGAACAGAAAAGAGGACAAAAAATGATAAAATTAGCAACAGTATTTAGTGGAATAGGAGCAATAGAACATGCATTAGATAGAATGGGGCTAGAACATGAAATTGTATTTGCTTGTGATAATGGTGATGTAGATATTTTGTCAAAAAAGGTAGACAATAATATAGATGAAATAAATTTTGAGTTTAAAAACTTAAAAGAAATTCTTGATAAAAAAACTAAAGAAGATAAAGAATTAAATGAACAATTTGTAAAATGTGAAAAAAAATTTAAAGAAGTACTTAATATATTAAATTTAATCAGAATTGATGAATTATATAATAATCTTATATATGTCTTAAAAAATATAATAAATGAAGATACTAAAACAAAAAAAATAAAAGAATATAATAAATTTACAAAGATAGTGGAAACAATAAATTCATCTCCGGAAAGTGGTAAATTTGAAATAATTAAAATAACATTAAAAATTTTAAATGATTTTGTAAAAGATAATAGTATTAAACAATTGAAAGAATTAAAAGCAGATGTACTTGAATCAAGTGATAATATAGATTGGCAGTCTGTGCAAAAACAATTATTGTACTTATATCAATTTTCTGAAAAAAATGAATTCAAAAAAATCCAAAAAAATGTTAGAGAAGTATGTGAATATTTAGGAATGTTACATGAAAGAATAAATACTTTAAAAATACATAATGAATTAGAAAAATTGGATTATGCAGAAAAAAAGAAATATGTTGATTCACTTTATGCTGGAAGAGAATCCCAAAATAAAGTAAAAGAAAGTTATATGGCAAATTATAATATAAGTGAAGACAATTTTCATTGGAATGTTTCTTTCTTAGATGGCACACAATATGCAGGTAAAGTAGATTTATTTGTTGGAGGGAGTCCATGCCAGTCATTTAGCTTGGTAGGAAAGCAAAGAGGTCTTGAAGATACAAGAGGAACACTTTTTTATGATTATGCTAGATTAGTGTCAGAAATTAAACCAAAAGTTTTTATATATGAAAATGTAAAAGCTGTTTTAAGTAATGATGATGGACATACATGGGAAGTAATGAATAAAGTATTTACAGATTTGGACTATACATGGTATCCAACAGTATTAAATGCTAAAGATTTTGGAATTCCTCAAAATAGAGAAAGACTTTTTGTTGTAGGATTTAGAAATGATTTAAAACTTAAAAAAGAATTTGCTTTTCCTGACCCAGTAAAATTAGAAAAGAAGATGCAAGATTTTTTATTAGACAATGTATCTGGAAAATATTATTTACCAAAAAAAGGAGTTGATTTTGTAACTAACAAAACTAATTTAGATAAAAGATATACACAAATAGATGGAGAAGTATCATTATGTCAAAAGAAAAATCAACAATTTAATTGGCATGGAGATTTTGTTTTTGTTGAAGAAAATAAAGACATGGAGAAAACAATGCAAGACTTAGAAAAATATTTTTTATCAGAAAAGGTTGAAAAATATGTATTAGCACCAGGAACAAAAGGATTTTATTCCAAACCTCAAATAGATTTAGAAATTGCAAGACCGCTTTTAAATACTATGCATAAAATGCATAGAGCTGGTATAGATAATTATGTTACAACAAGAGGAAGAATTAGAAAACTAACACCTAGAGAATGCTTAAGATTAATGGGATTTTGTGACAGTTTTAAGATTGTTGTTTCAGATACTGCTATGTATCAACAAGCTGGTAATTCAATTGTGGTAGATGTACTAATCGCTATAATGACAAAAATATTAGAAAGTTATGATTTTGAGGGTAAGGAGGAATAGGATGAAAATAAATGGAAAAGAGTATGAAATATTAGATACATTAGAATCAGCAACATTAGCAGATTCATTTCTAAAAGAGAATAAAATAGGTAAAGGACATGGAGAAGCGAAATTATATGTTGGAAATGTGGGAGAAAAAATAGATACTTTTTTTGATGATTTTGATATGAATTGTTTCTTTTATAAAAGAGATTTCAAAACTTATTTAGAAGATGCTAAACAAGAATATTATGAACCACAACAACAATATGTTAGAATATCAGATATGGAAGAAAGATATATTAAATATTGCAAAGAAATTGATGAATTAGAAGATGATATATTGAAGTTTAATATATAGAGAGCAAATGTTGAGCCTCCAAGAGTGTATATTAATGCAAGATCTAAGTATTGGACAATAATGAGAAAGATTGGACTACCTAATATATCATATGTATCTATAATGAAGTTAAAAGATGAAGATGGCAATATATGGTATTATTTTAGGATGTTTGTGGATTATAAATCAGGAGTTGTAGAATATCAAACAGCAGAGGAAAAAAATCAAGAGAAAGAAATTGAAGAAAATAAGGAAATTAAAGAAGAAAAGAAACAAGATATAATTAGAGCTAGAGTTGGACAAGGAAAATATAGACAGAAATTACTTGAAGAATGTCCATATTGTCCATTTACATTGGTAACAGATGAAAGACTTTTAATAGCTTCACATATTAAGCCATGGTCAAAAGCAAATACTAAGGAAAAAACAGACCCTAAAAATGGAATTATGCTTACTCCAACATATGATAGATTATTTGATAGAGGATTTATATCATTTGATGATAATAAAAGGTTAATGGTTTCACCTTGGATTTCTCCACTAAATCAAAGAAGATTAGGAATTTTTAATGGGAAAGTTATTGATAAGTTGCCTTTGGATAATAAAAGGAAAAAATATTTAAAATATCATAGAGAAAATATTTTTAAAGGTTCTTAATTGTGATTTTCTAATAGAAAAAACATGTTGCACACAATTTTGACTTACGTAAAATTTGTTCTCTATTAGGAAAGTCATACTGACTTTTCTAATAGAGAAAACACATTGCACACAAATTTATTACATAAATTTGGCGCAGAACAAATTAACGGAAAGCCATAGAAGAAAGTTAAAGTTATTGCAAATTATAAGGCTTTCCGATTTGTTCTTTGGTGTTTATGAAGGGAATGATAATAAATTATGTATATTGAGCAAGTATTTTATCAAGCAACAGATACAGCTAAATTGTCAGGTTTAATATATAAATCACAAAATAAAACAAATAAGATTTTAATATCTACACATGGAATGGCGACAAATTGCTTGAAAAAAAGAGATAAAGAAATTGCAAAAAAATTAACAGAAAATAATATTGATTGTTTAGTATATAATAATAGAGGACATGATATTATAACATATACTAGAAAAGAAACTGGTAAAAAATTAACAGGCACAGCTTATGAAGACGTTGAAGAAGGATATAATGATATAATTGGTACTATAAATTACGCAATTTCAAAAGGGTATGAAAAAATATATTTGCAAGGACATAGTTTAGGTGCAACAAAAACATTATATACATATAATAAGTTAAAATGTGAGTCTAATGGAATAACAGTAGATTCAGTAAATACTGTAACTACAATGTCAAAAAACGAGGCAAATAAAATTTTAAAACATATAAATGCAGTAATATTGTTATCTTTAATAGATATTCCATTTGCAACAAAAATATATTTAGGCAAAGAATATCCACAAATAATGACTTATGCTAAGAATATGGAAAAAGAAAACATGCAAGATATTTTAATGCCTGTTCAGGCATTTATTCATCCAATAAGTGTAAAGACATTTTTAAAATATACTAGAGATTATAGTAATATTGATTTTGCAAGATATTCAGATATAAATTATACATATCCTGAACTAAATAATATAGATGTTCCATTGTTTATGAGATGGGGAAACAACAAAGAACTAATAATGCAAAAGGCAGATGAATTATGTGATATATTGAGTAATAAAATTCAAAATAATAGATTAGACATAGATTATATAGATGGAGCAAACCACAGTTACACTGATAAAGAAGAGATATTAGCAAGTCAAATATGTAATTTTATAAAAAAAGGACAGACCTCATAGAATATATGAGGTCTGATTTAAATCCCCTAGAAAATATCAAAATTTATAAAAATTAAATTACATTGAAATAAACTTAGTACTATTATGTTAAGTATACCATTAAATACATGTCGAATTCAAGGGAAAATGGTCGATGAAAAGTTGAAAAAAATATATATAAATACTTGAATTTATTGTAAAAGAATAGTATTATAAAAAAGCAAGATGTAAAATTTTGGAAAATACTGAAGATGAAGGAAAAATTAGAGGTTTTAATATAAAATCATATTTCTAGCCTAATTTAAGCCTTTGGAAAGGATGGTAAAAAATGAAAGTATTTTATGGGGGGAAGTTTATTGAAAAATCAAAATTAGAGGAGGTAGGAATTTTTTATCCAATAAAATTAGAGTATTATAAAAGTATAGACTCAGAGATTAGTAAAAATGGTTCATATTTTGGAATAAGTATTGTAAAAACGGAATACAAGAAAGATAATGTAATAGTAGAAACTAAAGATTTGAGAAACATTACACAAAGTGAGATAGCAGTAGATAATTTATTAAATCTTTTTAAAGAAAATGAAGTAACACCAGTAAATGCACAAGAAATAATGTATGATTTAAGAAAAAATATTTTAATTTAGATATAATTGGGTAAAAAAACTTGCAAAATCTTTAAACATAGGCTAAAATACTATATAGAAAAATTATAAGGAAGGTATAAAATGGCAGATAAATTAATTATAGTAGAATCACCTGCAAAGGCAAATACAATTAAGAAATTTTTGGGAGGAAGTACTAAAGTTGTTGCATCAATGGGACATATAAGAGATTTACCAAAATCAAAATTAGGTATAGATATTGAACATGACTTTGAACCACAATATATAAATATAAGAGGAAAAGGAGATCTTATAAAATCATTAAAAAAAGATGCTAAACAGGCAAAAATAGTATTTTTAGCGACTGACCCTGACCGTGAAGGTGAGGCAATTGCATGGCATTTAGCATATATTTTAAAAGATGATGCAAAAAAAATTACAAGAGTAACTTTTAATGAAATAACAAAAAATGCGGTACAGAAGGCGATAAAGGAACCTAGAGATATAGATATTAATTTAGTAGATGCCCAACAGGCTAGAAGAGTTTTAGATAGAATAGTTGGATATAAAATAAGTCCGGTTTTATGGAAAAAAGTAAAGAGAGGGCTTTCCGCTGGTAGAGTACAATCTGTTGCAGTAAGGTTAATTGTAGAAAGAGAAGAGGAAATAGAAAATTTTGTACCTGTAGAGTACTGGAATATATTTGCAAAATTAAAAGACGGTGAAAGTAAAAAAGAATTTGAAGCAAGATTTTATGGTAAAGGTGGAAAAAAACAAGAGATACATTCAAAAGAAGAAACAGATGAGATTTTAAAAAATTTAGAAAATGCAAAATACATGGTTACAGATGTAAAAAGGGGAGAAAGAAAAAGGACTCCAGCTCCACCATTTACTACAAGTACAATGCAACAAGAAGCTTCAAGAAAACTGGGATTTACACTAAAAAAGACTATGTCTGTTGCACAAGGTCTTTATGAAGGGGTAAAAATTCCTGAAAAAGGTACAGTTGGTCTGATTACATATATGAGAACAGATTCTACAAGAATATCAGAAGAAGCAAGAAAAATGGCAAAAGAGCAGATTATCAAAATCTATGGTGAAAACTATTATGAAAATAGATACTATAGAACTGGAAAAGATGCACAAGATGCACATGAGGGTATAAGACCTACATACATTGATATTAGTCCAGACAGTATAAAAAATAGTTTGACACAAGATCAATATAAATTATATAAGTTAATATATAATAGATTTATGGCAAGTCAAATGAAGCCAGCAGTATATGAGACAATGGCCGTTACAATAAAAGCAAATGATTATGACTTTAAGGCAAATGGACAAAATTTAAAATTTAAAGGGTTTATGACTTTGTATGTTGAAGGAACTGATGAAAAAACAGAAGAAAAAGAGGAATTATTGCCAAATTTAAAAGAAAATCAGGAAGTCTTACTAAAAAAACTTGAGCCAAAACAGAGTTTTACAGAACCTCCAGCAAGATATACAGAAGCAAGTTTAGTTAAAGCGTTAGAAGAAAAGGGTATAGGTAGACCAAGTACATATTCGCCAACAATTACAACTATCCTAGAAAGAAGATATGTAGAAAAAAATCAAAAACAATTATGTCCAACAGAGTTGGGAAGAATTGTAAATAAATTATTAACAGAGAATTTTCAAGATATTATTAATGTTACTTTTACAGCTAAAATAGAAAATGAATTTGATGATATTGCAGAAGGAAAAGAAGAATGGAAAAAGATGATAAGAGAGTTTTATGGACCATTTGAAGAAAATTTAGAAAAAGTGGAAAAGGAATTAGAACATGTTGAGTTAGTTGATGAAGTATCAGATGTACAGTGTGAAAAATGTGGAAGAATGATGGTATATAAATATGGTAGATATGGAAAATTTTTAGCATGTCCAGGATATCCAGAGTGTAAAAATGCAAAACCAATAATTGAAACAATAGATGTGCCATGTCCAAAATGTGGTGGAAAAGTTCAGGTAAGAAAGTCAAAAAGGAGAAGAAATTATTATATATGTGAAAACAACCCAAAAACATGTGATTATATTTCATGGAATAAACCAAAATTAGGAGAAAAGTGGGAACCTGATAAGGAAAAGCCAAAAAAGAAAACAACGAGAAAAAGAAAAACTAAAAAATAATATTAAAAAGAAAGGTTAATTAAATGGAGAAAATAAAAGGACTAAAAAAAATACAAGTTGGAATTGGTAGTTTTTGTATGTGGTGCAATGACGATGGTATTAGAATTAGTTGCAGCAAGGGTCTTATCCCCATATGTAGGAAGCTCAAACCTCATATGGACGTCAATAATAGGTATAATGCTAGTATTTATGAGCTTAGGATACTGGGCAGGTGGAAAGATTGCAGATAAAAAACATGATATAAATGATTTATCTCAATTTATTTTAATTTCTGCAATAACAACTAGCATAATACCAATACTTGAAACAATAATTGTCAATAATTTAGCACAAGTGATAGAACAATTAATTATTGTTGCAATTATATCAGCTATTTTTATATTTGGAATACCAAGTTTTATGCTAGCTACAGCTTCACCGATTGCAGTTAAATTAAAAAATGAAGAAGAAAAAAAAGTGGGAAGTGTTTCAGGTAAAATTTCATCATTATCTACTATTGGAAGTATATTTGGAACTTTTTTTGCAGGATTTGTATTAATACCCAATGTTGGTGTCAGTAATATAATAATTGGAAGTAGTATATTATTATTGATGTTGTCAATATTAATACATCCAAAAAAAGATAAAAAATATGTTATTTCTATGATAATAGTTACTTTAGTTATAATATTACTATGTCTAACAGGAAAAAATTTATTTAAAATAGCTCATCTAGATGTAATAAAGGACGAGGATTCTGAATATAGTAGAATATGGGTTAAAGATATAAAAGTAGCAGATAATGTTAGCTATAAAACTTTGCAAGTTGATACAGAACTAGAGTCATATATGAATGAACAAACAGGAGAAATGGGAGCAAAATATTTAGGGTATTATGATTTATTTGAATATTATAATAAGAATGCGAAAGATGCTTTATTAATAGGAGGAGCGGCATATACATATCCAAAACATTATTTAAAAAGATATGATGATAAGAAAATAGATGTTGTAGAAATAGACCCTAAGATGACTCAAATAGCAGAAGAAGAATTCGATTTAGATGTAAATAACCCAAATTTGGGAATATATCATCAAGATGGAAGAAGTTATTTAAATTATAGTAAAAATAAATATGATGTAATTATGATTGATGCGTTTACAGGTCGAAATGTTCCATTTGAATTAACAACTTATGAGGCTATGTGTAATGCTAAAAGAATGTTAAATGAAGGCGGAATTGTAATGACAAATGTAATTTCTTCTTTAGAGGGGAAAGATTCAAAATTTATAAAACATGAGTATGCAACATATAAGAAAGTATTTGATGATGTAAAATTATTTATGGTAAATACACAAGATAAAAATCAAGTTCAAAATTTGATTTTAATAGGGATAAAAGGAGAGTCTAATATAGATAAAAGCAAAGAGGAAAAGTATCAAGTTTTGTTAGAGACAGAGGTAAAAGATTTTGAAAGTGATAGTCAAATCTCAACAGATGATTTTGCACCAATTGGATCTTAAAATTTATACGAAACTTAGCAGAAATGATATTGACAATTTAATAAAAATTTGTTATTATATGTTAGTACTTAGTGCAGGTATAGTTTAATGGTAAAATAAAACCTTGCCAAGGTTTAGTTGCGGGTTCGATTCCCACTACCTGCTCCAATTCAATTATAAATTTGATATTATGGCGACATAGCCAAGTGGCTAAGGCACGAGTCTGCAAAACTCTGATCCCCGGTTCGAATCCGGGTGTCGCCTCCAATTTGAATAAGTTTAGATGGTTATTATAGAGTACTACATAATATCACAGATAACCAAATTTACTGAAAATGCTGTCTTTGAAAACAGTATTTTATTTTTATCTATTAGGAAAGTCATGCTGACTTTTCTAATAGATAAAATACGTTGCACACAAATTTATTTCATAAATTTGGCGCAGAACAAATTAACGGAAAGCCAAAGAAGAAAGTTAAAATTATTGCAGATTATAAGGCTTTCCGATTTGTTCTTTGGATTTAGTAATGCTTTTGAATATGGAGAAAAATATATGATAGCAATTACATTTGCTACATTAGTTACTGATATGCAATGGGATATTACAGATGCAGTAAAAACAGTAGCAAAAGTAGATATTGCAAAGAAAAAATTTAATTATAATGAACATTTTAGAAATGCATTAAAATTATACTCTTTGCTAATTTTATCAGTAATATTAATGTCTTTAATTACATATCCATTTTACAAACCTGATTTAAAGATAGCAAGTATATTTATTTCCTTACATATATTAGATTTTATGTTAGGACCATTTATAGAAATAAAAATTTGTTTTTTACAGTTAGAAGATTCAGCATTTAAAATGACATTAAATATGATAATTGCTTATATAATAAGAACCAGTATATCATTTGTACCAACACCATTTTGTACTGCTAAAATAAGAAACTAATCCGACTTTGTTGTCTATAACAATAAAAAGCAGAAACAAACTGCAATTTGTTCCCACTTTCGACTATGTATGCAACCTAGTCTTTGTCATTCATCTTTTTATAGTTATCTTTATTATATATACTATTAAGATTATACATTACAAAGCACATGGTAAATAATGTAAAAATAATTTCCAGAAAATTCCAAAAAACTATTGACAAAAAATGGAAAAAACAATATAATGAAATTATAATTGAAAAGGAGGAATTCAATATGGAAAAATTTGAAGCCAAAGAAACTAACATCAATCAAGTTTTAAGAGAGGAATTAGAAGAAATCTGCACAGTAAAATGCATGTCATGTGATGTAAACTAAAAAAAGAGGTTAGAAATCATATTAGATTTCTAACCTTTTAAACAACTTAAACTAAATTATATGTTTTAAAAATAAGTAATATAAAGTTGTACTCATATTGGAAGGAATGATAAAACTTTGGAAAAAGAAAAATATATAATAGAGGTAGATTTACAAAAATATATTAAAGAACAAAACAAATTATATAACATAAATCTTAATTTATTTGATTTAAGCAAAGATAAAGATAATAAAATAAATCTAATAAATAAAAATATAGCGTTAAAAGATACAAATAAAATAAAAAAAGAAATTTTATTAGAAGAAAATACGGAATATAAGTTTTTACTAAAAATAATTTCAAGGGGAAATATAGATAAAATAGAACAAGTAATATTTAATACTAAAGATGAATATGATACAGAAAAAATAAAAATTGTAAAAAAGAAAATTCAAATTTCTCAAAATCCTATGGCTAATTGGAGAAAAGAAAATGAAAGAACATCAATATACAATAATGGGCAACTAATATTTTTAAAAGGGTTATTGCAAATAATATGGCATAATTGTAATGAAGTTATTACTTTGGAAAACTTAAAAAAGGTAGTAAAAGAATATGACCCTGAATATATAGAACAAGCTGTAAAAATCTTGGTAGAAAAAGGAGTATTAGTTGAATATGAAAAATAAATATATAATAGATAGCCCCAATTACCCATATTCAGTAGGGTTAGCAATAACAAATAGATGTAACCTAAATTGTATACATTGTAATATGAGTAGTGGGAAAGAAAAAGAGAATGAACTTACAAAACAAGAATGTTTTAAATTAATAGATGAATTTGCCATGAAAAATATATCTAGATTGATGTTTTTAGGTGGAGAACCATTAGTCAGAAAAGATTTTTTTGAAATTGCAAATTATGCAATAAATAAAAAAATTCCAGTAGGTTTTACAACAAATGGAATATTAATTAATAAAGAACTTATATTGAAGGAATTGTATAAATTTAATTTAATAAGAGTTAGTCTAGATTCACCGGAGTATACCATACATGAGAAAATAAGAAACAAAAAAGGGGTATTTGATATAACACTAAATAATATAAAATTACTTGTGAGATATGGAATAGATGTTGCAGTTGTAACATGTGTATCACATTTAAATTATGATAAATTAGAAGAATTTGCAAAATTATTAACAGATATAGGTGTAACAAGATGGAATTTGCCAATATTTTCCCCATTTGGAAGAGGGGAAAATATAAATGAACAAGCATTAACACCATTGGAAATAAGGGAATTTTTAATATTATTATCTGATATAAGCAAAAAATACAAAAATTTATCAATTGGACTTGATATTCCATATGCAGTAATGTTGCCTGAATATGCAAATAAAAGAAATGAATCGGCATGTCCGGCAGGAGTAACAGAAATTATGATTTTTTCAGATGGAAATATATCACCATGTTGCCAAATAACAAAAATGAGCGGAAATGTTAGGAATCATAGTATAGAAGATATATGGAATAATGATGAAATCTTTATGAATTTTAGAGATAGGTCAAAAATTACAGGCAAATGCTCTAGTTGTGAATATTTAATGCAATGTGGTGGCTGTAGGGCAAATGCTTTTATAAGAGATGGAAATTATTTGGGAGAGGATAGAGTATGTTGGAAGGTTTAAAATTTAATCAAGATATATATAAATATAGAATGGAAAATCCTACACAGCTGTTATTATACAATGTTAAAGATGGACAAATTTTTTTAGCACAAGGAAATACAAAAGATTTTTTGTTAAATATTATAAACAATCAGCCAAAAGAGATGCAATTAGAAAATAAATACATAAACTTTTTAAAAAATAATAATATATTGGAGGAATTATAGTGGAATTAGAACATATTGGATTAACAATAGATATTACAACAAAATGTAATTTGAAGTGTAAACATTGCAGAACAGATAGTATTAGTCATGAATTTACACTAGATGAAATAAAACAAATAGCAGAAAAATGTAAAAAGTACTCACCTAGAGTAATATTTATAAGTGGAGGCGAACCTTTAGTTAGAAAAGATATTGTAGAGGTTGTAAAAATTTTAAAACAGATATCGCCACTTATATGTATAAACACAAATGCAACATTAATAAATGAAGAATTATTAAATCAATTGATTGATGCAGGTTTAAATTATATACAAGTAAGTTTGGATGGAATAGAAGAAATGCATGATGCTGTTAGAGGCAAGGGAATGTATAAAAAGACAATGGAGAATCTTAAATTAATAAATAAATATGAGGATAAGGTAAAATTACATATAAGTAGTCTAGTATCTATGTTAAATATAGATTATATGGATCAATTTGTAGACCAAATTTTAAATAAAGAAAAGATTAAAGTAGATATTTTAGGATTTAAAAGATTTATACCAAAAAATGAAATGGCAGGAAAATATGATTTAGGGCAAAAAGGTTTAAGAAAGATGTATGATAATTTAGAACAATTGCAAAAAAAATATAAAGGAAAAACACAGATTGTAGCAGATTTTCCAATAAAAAATGTCTATAATTATGAAAAAACATTAGAAATTATGAAAAAATATAATTTAGAGTGTGCTGGTTGTGATGCAGGAGTGGGAAATTTTTGTATAAGACCAGATGGAAGTGTTTCTCCATGTTCATTATTATATGTATCAGCTGGAAATATTTTTAAACAGAGTTTGAATGAAATAATTAATTCAGAAGTCTTTAAAAATTTGCTAGAAAGAAAAGTAACAGGAAAATGTGGAACATGTAAATATAAGGTTGTATGTGGTGGCTGTAGAGCAGCAGCATATCAATTAAATGGAGATTATTTATCAGAAGATACGGAGTGTTATATATGTTAAATTTAAAATCACCAATTTCAGTAGTATGGGAAATTACAAATAATTGTAATTTTAAATGTCCGCATTGTAGGGCATATGAAGAATTTACAGTAGATGATGAACAAATAGAAAATAAGATAATAGATGAATTGATAAAAAATGATATCTTAACAGTAAATATATCAGGTGGAGAACCATTGTTAAACCCAAGGATTTTTGAAATAATACAAAGATTAAGTAATGCAAATATGTATGTGGGAATATCTACAAATGGATGGCTATATAAAGAGAAAAGAAAAAAATTACTAGAAGCGGGTCTAAAATTTATACAAGTTTCTTTAGATGGAGATAAAATGCTACATGAAAAATTCAGAGGAGTAGAAGGTTCATATGAAAGAGCTGTTGATACATTGAAACAGGCAAAAAAAGATGGGCTATTTACTCAAATGAATGTTACTATTACATCAGAAAATTTAAAGACATTAGAATGGAATTATAATAAGGCATTAGAAATAGGTGTAGATAAGATTTTATATAGAAGAGTGGTTTCAGCAGGAAAAGCAGTAGAGAATGATTATATAATACCAAATAAAAAAGAGTATATAGATACTATACAAAAACTAATTAAATTAGATAATTCCAAATTAATAGTAGCAGTAGATGATCCAATTATATATGCTATCCAAGATATAGAAAGTGATGAAAAATTGGGTTGTGCGGCAGGTATAAAGAGTGTGGGTATTTCTAGTAATGGAGATATTTATCCATGTATATTTTTAAGAGAAAAGCTTGGAAATATAACAAAAGACAATCTAGAGGAGTTGTGGCAAAATAATGAAATTTTAAATAAATTAAGAAATAAAGATATAAACGAATGTGGAAAATGTAAATACAAGTTTTCATGTGGAGGATGTAGAGCTGCTTCAGGAATATTTGAAAAAGATTTAATGTGTCCAATATAAAATAAGATATAGGTTATGGGGAAGAATGAAAGGAATGAATTTTTTATGTCTATTTTTCCAAGGAGATTAACAAGAGGAGAAAATTGTATAATACATCTTAAATTTACAAATTCAAGTAGAATATTAAAAAAATTACATTATAATTTAAAAATCTTAAATCCTGAAGGTGAAATTATAAAAGATGTTTCAGATGAATTTATATTAGGTAGTGATAAAGAAGAATTTAAAAAAGAGTTTTATTATTGTTTTAATACAGATTCAAAAACTGGACTTGGAAAATATAGAGTAATACCAACATTTTATTATGATGGAGTTAAATTAAAATCCCAAACATCAAATTATGACTTTTTTGTTGTGGAAGAAATAGAATATAGAATGATAAATGATAAAGAATATTGTTTAACGAATTTATCACAAGAAGAAACGAAGGTAGAATTTATAAAGCATAACTTAGGTAAGACTGAATATTCTGAGTATGTTTTAAAAGGAAATGAGACAAAAAAATTTGAATTTGACAGTGATAGAATTTTTATCAAATATGGAAATAACTTTATAAAAGAAATATTAAAAGATAAAGATATTATATATGAAAGAAAATATGATATTTTTTGGAAAGATATAGAAAATAAAGTTTTAATATATAGAGAAGAAACCAGGGAAAAGATAATTTTAACGGAAATGGAAAGTATCATCTGGAAATTATTAAATGGTATAAATACAAATAAATATATAAGTGACAAAACAGGATTTGATATAAATGAAATTGAAAAAGTAGAATATAAATTAGAAAATATGTTTTTAATAACAAAATGTAGGGGGATACATGGATAAAATTTTTTTAGATATAGATTTTGATATAAAAGATTATAAAGTAGAAAATAAAAAGATATTAGATGATGTTTTAAAAGACGTATTTTCTAACAAATGGTTATACATATGCTTACATAACTGTAAACGAGAAGACAAAGTTATTATAGATAAGATATATGATTATTCAAATACTTATGGTGTAAAAATATTATTAAAAATAGATAAAAATATTGAAATTTTACAATTAATAGAGTATAATTATAGTAATATAGAGTGTGTAATCTTTGAAAATGATGGGGATTTAAATAAATATAAAAAACACTTAAAGAGATTAGGGATAAAGGTTTTACTAGATAAAGACACAAAAAAAGATGAAGAACTTATTTGTAAAATAAGTTTAAATAAAATTCTAGCTAAAAGTTAGAGAAAGGAGGAAAGATGATTAATATAAGGAAGGGAATTCCTGAAGATTTAGAAGAAATTACATATGTAAATAGAAAAACGTGGAAAACAACTTATCCAAATATTGTAGACAAAGAATTCTTAGATAATTTATCATTAACAATTCCTGAAGAAGATTTAGAAGTAAAGAAAAAGGAAGTTGTGGATGGAAAATCAAATTATATAGTTGCATTAGATGGAGAAAAAATAATAGGAATGCTTAAATATGCGAATGCTGATGGAGAAGAAAATAAAGATACAGCAGAAATCAAAGCATTATATATTTTACAAGAATATCAAAAACATGGCATAGGTAAAAAAATGGTAAATATGGCTACAAAAGAAATGGCAAAAGAAAATTATAAAAATATGATAATAGGGTGTATGGTAGAAAATCCAGCAAATGAGTTTTATGAAAAAATAGGTGGAATACATATTGGAAAAAGAGATTTTGTATTAGATAATAGGTCATATAAAGAAAATGTATATTTTTATGCATTAGAAGATGATAAGAGGAGTTCATTATGAACTCCTCTTTAAAGCGATTCTTAATGCATTTTTATACAAGATTTTTTCAAGTTCAGAACTTAATAAATCAAGTCTGTATAAATTCCCATAAAAGTAGAAAGGACTATAAGCACGGCAATCATATGGAAAGTCTGATCCCCATAAAATCCTGTCACAGCCAATTAGATTAATGCCATATTGTAACTGAGCTATGTCACTAATTGTAGATGTGTCAAAATAGATGTGTTCATCATCCTTGAAAGTTGTTAAGATATTATGCATATAGCTAAAATGGTTTTCACCATTTCTTCCCATATGTGCGATTATAATGTTCATATTTGGAAAATTCATTCTCAAAAACTGAACATATTCTACGCGAATACTTGCCAGGGAATGAAGGAGTAAGTATCCATCTTGCTGATCCAAATATTCATAAGAATCAAACCGATTTTTAACATCTTTCCAATCATGATGAATGAAATGTTCTTTTAGTATCATAGATTTTTGTGCTTCATAAAAACTAATGTCACTTCCAACAAAATATACAGGTATTACATTCTTTTTGAATGAACTAAACTCGAGTAAATATTTGTTTGCATCAAAAGTAGATATTTCTTTTAATACAATTGGAATTCCAAATACATAGTCACATTGTGAGATATATGTTTCTTGGAATTTCATGGCTTCAGCATTCAAACTCGAATACAACCGGTATTTTTTTCTTAGAGGAGAAGTTTTTAAGAGTGATTTCACTTTGTTATAATCCCCTATGTGAATATGTGAGTCAATGTAATGCATTAAAACACCTCCATGAATTTTTATGTAAGGATTATATCATGGAAGTGATAAAATAACAAGTATTATTATTAAGAATTTTACCGTAACTTTCTAGTATTTCATATTTAATATACTTTAGAATTGCAACTGAAATGTAACACTATAGTATTCTACGGAAACATGAAAAAAATATAATTAATTCACATAAAATCTTGATTTTGTAATTAAAATGTAATATAATTGTAATAGATGTCAAATTTTAGGTTGAAAAGCTTAGAAAAATAGCTTCCCTAGGCAAATAATTAAAGCTGAATTTTAATAATAAAAAAATGGGAAAATTACCTATTGACTTAATCAAAAAATATTGTAAAATATAATTAATGTAATAAAAAGGAGAGAATAGGATGAAGAATAAGAAATTAAAACTAAGTATTTTATTATCACTAATTTTTATGTTTGTAAGCTTATGCTTTTCAAATACAGTAAAAGCAGTAGGTGCTAATGAAGAACTATATCTAGGAATACAGGAATATAGACAAACATCAGATCCTGAAAATATGGGTTATGCAATAAAAAACCCAGATGAT
>CALXHD010000007.1 GCA_944388015.1 uncultured Clostridia bacterium
AATGTCTTTAATAAGTGTAAATAATCTAACATTTGGATATGATGGAAGTTATAATAATATATTTGAAAATGTATCATTTAATATTGATACAGACTGGAAATTAGGATTGATTGGCAGAAATGGTAAAGGAAAAACAACATTTTTAAAATTATTACAAGGAAAGTTGGAATATACAGGAATAATTTCAAAAAGTATTGATGTTGATTATTTTCCTTTTGAGATAACGAACAAAGATAAAATGTCAATAGAAATAGTAAATGAAATTGCTCCAAATGTTGAAGATTGGGAAATTATAAAAGAATTGAATTTACTTAATGCAGATGCAGAAATCTTATATAGAAATTTTAATCTATTAAGTGGAGGAGAACAAGTAAAGATACTTTTAATAAGTTTATTTTTAAAGGGAAATAATTTTTTACTTATAGATGAACCTACAAATCATTTAGATATAGAAACAAGAAAACATCTAGTTAATTATCTAGAAAAGAAAAAAGGTTTTATATTGGTGTCTCATGATAGAAATTTTTTAGATAAAGTTGTAGATCATATAATTTCTATAAATAATACTAATATTGAAATTCAACAAGGTAATTATTCATCATGGAAGGAAAATAAAGATAGACAAGATAATTTTGAAATGACACAAAATGTAAAATTACAAAAAGACATAGAAAGACTTGAAACAGCTTCTAAAAATACAGCAAAATGGTCAAACGAAATTGAAAAAACAAAAAGTAAAAAGTATAATCCGGAATCAACAATAGATAGAGGTTATATAGGACATAAATCTGCAAAAATGATGAAAAAGTCAAAGAATCTGAAACAAAGAATTGAAAAATCAATAGATGAAAAAACTAATTTATTAAAAAATATAGATAAAAATGAAAATTTAAAAATTATTCCATTAGAAAGTAAGAAAAATCCGTTGATTTTAGTTAATAATTTACAAATAAAATATGATGAAAAAGCAATATTTAAGCCAATTTCATTTGAAGTAGTAAATGGAGATAGAATTGCTATAATAGGAAAAAATGGAGTAGGAAAATCAAGTATATTAAAACTAATTATTGGTAGGCAGATAGAATATAATGGAGAATTCAAAATAGCAAGTGATTTAAAAATTTCTTATGTATCACAAAGTACAGATGATTTAAAAGGAAGTTTAAAAAACTATATTCAAGAAAATAGAATAGAGGAGAGTATTTTTAAAGCGATGCTTTCTAAAATGGGATTTTCAAAACTTGATTTTGATACATTTGTACAAGATATGAGCGAAGGTCAAAAAAAGAAAATTTTAATTGCTAAGAGTATATCAGAACAGGCAAATATATATATTTGGGATGAGCCATTAAATTATATAGATATATTAACAAGAATACAAATAGAAGAGGCTATTTTAAATTATAAACCAACACTTGTTTTTGTAGAACATGATGAGACTTTTATTGAAAAAGTGGCAACAAAAATTATAAATTTAGAAAAATAAGTTAGTTTAATTATAGATATGTTACTTGTATAATAGTATAAAAATTAATCATAATCTTGTATATATATTGCTTTGGTAATATTTATTCAATATAATATATAATTCTTTTTTAATATACTCTAGAATTGCATGTGAACAAAAATAAATTGAAAATTCTGCAAAACTCTTGCAATTTAGTAAAAAATATAGTACAATATACATGTTAAAAATAAACCTTATACTTAGCATAAAGCATGCACCAAACTTTAAGCTCAGTTTAAGGAATAAAAAAATTAGGAGGTGTAACAATGACAAAGGAAAGAAAACAAGAAATAATAAACACATATAAAAGAGAAGAAAATGATACAGGATCACCTGAAGTACAAATAGCTCTTTTAACAGAAAGAATAAATGAACTAACAGAACACTTAAAAGTACACGTAAAAGATAATCATTCAAGACGTGGACTATTAAAAATGGTAGGTAAAAGAAGAAACTTATTAAACTACTTATCTAAAAAAGATGTTCAAAGATATAGAGATATCGTAGAAAAATTAGGATTAAGAAAATAATTCTATAAAAAGCCTATGCTTGTATTTGGCATAGGCTTTTGAAAGATTAAATGGTGCAAAAGGAATAATGTATTTATTTAAGAAAGTAGCTTGTATCATGTGTTAAGTAAAATTAACATATAATAGAGGTTACACCTTAAATAAAACATAATTCCTTAAATTAAGAATAGTAAAAAAGGGAATAATTCCCTATAAAGGAGGAAATTTTATGTTTAAAGTATTTGAAACAGAATTAGCAGGAAGACCACTAAAAATAGAAACAGGAAAAGTGGCAGAATTAGCAAATGGAAGTGTAGTAGTAAGATATGGAGACACTGTTGTAATGGTAAATGTAACAGCATCAAAAGAACCTAGAGAAGGTATAGATTTTTTTCCATTATCAGTAGATTATGAAGAAAAACTATATGCTGTAGGAAAAATACCTGGATCATTTCAAAAAAGAGAGGGAAAACCAGCAGACAAAGCTATATTAACATCAAGAGCAATAGATAGACCACTAAGACCATTATTTCCAAAAGACTTTAGAAATGATGTAGTAGTTGTAGCAACAGTATTATCAGTAGAACAAGATAACTCACCAGAAGTAGCAGCTATGATAGGAGCTTCAGCAGCATTATCTATATCAGATATACCATTTGGAGGTCCAACAGCAGCAGTAAATGTGGGAATAGTAGATGGAGAAATTATTATAAATCCAACAGAAGAACAAAGAGAAAAATCAGATTTAAATTTAACTGTAGCTGGAACACAAGAAAAGATAGCAATGATAGAGGCAGGTGCAAATGAAATACCTGATAATATAATGTTACAAGCTATAAAAAAAGGTCACAAAGAAATTAAGAAGATATGTAAATTTATAGAAAAAATGAAAAAAGAAGTTGGAAAACCAAAATTTGAATATAAATCATTTGAAGTAGATCATGATATATATGAATTTGTGTCACAAAATTTTGCAGAAGAAATGAAAGTAGCGGTACAAGAAGTTGATAAAGAAATTAGAGATGAAAATATAACTAAATTGACTGATAAAATAGAAGAAGCTTATGTGGAAAAATTTGGGCAAGAAGAATTAGAAGAACATAAACAAGATATTGCAGAAGCAATATATAAAGTGGAAAAGAAATGTGTAAGAGACATGATATTTTATGAACATAAAAGAGTAGATGGAAGAAAACTAGATGAAATTAGACCACTATCATGTGAGATAGATTTGTT
Source organism: uncultured Clostridia bacterium (assembly GCA_944388015.1). Lineage (GTDB taxonomy): Bacteria > Bacillota > Clostridia > TANB77 > CAG-508 > CAG-269. Next base: position 3,253 of record CALXHD010000007.1, read on the forward strand.
ACCACGTGTACATGGAAGTGCTTTGTTTACAAGAGGACAAACACAGGTATTATCTGTAACAACATTAGGAATGATAAGTGAAGAACAGACATTAGATGGATTAGATACAGAGGAATCAAAAAGATATATGCATCATTATAATTTTCCAAGCTATAGTGTAGGAGAAGCAAGACCATCAAGAGGACCAGGAAGAAGAGAAATAGGACATGGAGCATTAGCAGAAAAAGCACTAGTACCAGTGTTACCATCAAAAGAAGAATTTCCATATGCAATAAGAGTAGTATCAGAGGTATTATCATCAAATGGATCAACATCTCAAGCAAGTATATGTGGAAGCACATTATCACTTATGTCAGCAGGAGTACCTATTAAAAGACCAGTAGCTGGAATATCAACAGGTTTGGTGACAAACCCAGAGGACGAAAATGACTATGTAATGCTTACAGACATACAAGGACTAGAAGACTTTTTCGGAGATATGGATTTTAAAGTAGGAGGTACAGAAAAGGGAATAACAGCTATTCAAGTAGATATAAAAGTAGATGGACTATCATATGAAGTTATAAAAGAAGCATTTGAAAGAACAAGAATTGCTAGAAAATATATCTTAGAAAATGTAATGTTACCTGTAATTAGTGAACCTAGAAAAGAAATATCAAAATATGCACCAAGAATTGTAAGTACAAAGATAAAAGTAGACAAAATAAAAGATGTTATTGGACCAGGTGGAAAAATGATAAATAAAATAATAGAAGAAACAGGAGTAAAAATAGATATAGAAGAAGATGGACAAGTATTTATATATTCATCAGATTCAGAAAAGGCAATACAAGCATTAGAAATGATAGAAGATATAGCAAGAGACGTAGAAGTCGGTGGAATATACTATGGAGAAGTAACAAGAATAATGGCATTTGGAGCATTTGTAGATTTAGGATGTGGAGGAAAAGAAGGTTTACTACACATATCTAAAATCTCAAATGAAAGAATAAAAGACATAGAAGATGTGCTTCATGTTGGAGATAAGGTTACAGTAAAAGTAACTGATATAGATGAACAAGGAAGAATAAATTTAACAATGAAAGATTTAAAATAAATTTAGAATTGATTATTGGCCCATTTGAGACGGTTCTGAATGGAAAAAATGAGTCAGAACCATCCCAAATGCGAGAAAAACGGACTAAGCAGAATTGTCCCAAATGGAGGAAAAATGAAAGTATCAGATTTTAATTATAATTTACCAGAAGAATTAATAGCACAAGTACCTATACAAAAAAGAGATGAATCAAGGTTAATGGTATTAAACAGAGAAAATCAAACAATTGAACATAAAACTTTTAAAGATATTATAGATTACCTACAACCAGGAGATTGCTTAGTTAGAAATAATACTAAAGTAATACCTGCTAGAATATATGGAAAAAAAGAAACAGGAGCAAATGTTGAATTTTTATTATTAAATAATATTGAAGGAGATATTTGGGAGTGTATTGTAAGACCAGGAAATAAATTACATATTGGAACAAAAGTAATATTTGGAGAAGGACTTTTAAAAGCAGATATACTAGATACTATGGAAGGTGGTACTAGAAAAGTAAAGTTTAGTTATAATGGTATATTTAATGAAATACTAGACCAAATAGGATTAATGCCTTTACCACCATATATACATGAAGAATTAAAAGATAAAGATAGATATCAAACAGTATATGCAAAATATAGAGGTTCAGCAGCTGCTCCAACAGCAGGATTACATTTTACTGAAGAGTTATTAAGCAAAATAGAACAAAAAGGTATACAAATTGCAAATGTTACATTACATGTAGGAATAGGAACATTTAGACCAGTAAAAGAGGAAACAGTAGAAAAACATCATATGCATTCAGAACATTATTATATAAAAAAAGAAGATGTAGATAAAATTAATACAGCAAAGGAAAATGGAAAAAGAGTAATAGCAGTAGGTACAACATCTTGTAGAGTACTAGAAACAATTGCAGATGAAAATGGACATGTTAAAGAAGCAGAAGGAGATACACAAATATTTATATATCCAGGATATAAATTTAAAATATTAGATGGATTAATAACAAATTTCCATTTACCACAATCAACATTATTAATGTTAGTATCGGCTCTAGCGGGAAAGGACTATGTATTAAAAGCATATAATGAAGCTGTAAAAGAAAAATATAGATTTTTTAGTTTTGGAGATGCGATGTTTATACAATAATATTTATTAATAGGAGACAAAACAAATGAAAATAGGGGATTTCTTAACTTTTTTTGTAAATGCGGCAATTTCAACAACAGCTAAAATTGTAAGAACAGATATAGATGATGAATGTAAACAAGAAATAATTGAAAATGGATTATATCATATAACACCAAATATACAAAGTGCACTAAAAAAGATGAGGACACAGCATATTAGACCTGCTAGTTCAATTGCTTCATATGGTAAATCAAGTGTATTTTTATTTAATGGAACCCCAACTATTGATAATTATATGAAAAATATATGTAATGGAAATAATCAAAAAAACCCATATTTAACTCCAAATTTAGTAGAAACTGCAATACAAATATTACCAAAAAGTAAAACAGAACTTGCAAATTATAAAGTAAGGCCATTATCAGATAATGTTATATTGTTTGAAGGATATTGTATATTACCTAAAGAAGAAACAAAAATAGTATATCTAGTTCCTGATCTGATAAGAGATAAGGAAACTGGAGATCCGATAATAAATCAAGAAACAGGAAAATATGATATTAAATTTAGATTAGCAGATGAAAAGGAATTAAATGAGGATAAAACTAGATATAATGCAAAACAAGATTATCTAAAATTTGTCCAAGAAGAAGCTAAAAGTCTAGGGTATATATCAAGTGATAAAAAAATAGTATCACATATAAATTCGATGTTATCCGTTGTTCATTTAGGAAAAATAGAAGGTAATATGGCAAAAAATAACATTTTAAAAAATCTACCACGAATAATAAAAGCAAAAATAAAGCAGATAACCACTCCAAAGCTAGATATGTCAACAGATGAGAGAATAAGCACAACAATTACTCAGATAGATGCAAAAAAGAAAAATCCATATAGAGACAAAAAATTTGGAGAAGCTGTTGCAAATTTTCAAAGTCATAATCTAACTCAATTAAATTTAAGAGAGGAATTAGAAAATTTAACAACAAGTGAAAATGGAAAGTATTTTAGAACTAAGTATAAGCAAATAGTTGAACAAGAAGAAATGAGAAAAGGCTTGCATGGAATAAATCATAGTAACAGAGTAGCTTTATTATCAATGTTAATAGCACAAAAAGAAGGTTTATTTGAAAATGATGAAAACAATAGGACAAAAGATATATTATTATCAGCAGCATATTATCAAAGAAAAAGTGATATATCTTCACTGTTTCAACAAAAAAGAAGCGTAAAGCAAATAAATAAAAAGGAATTAATATATACAGATGGAAAAAAATATAACTTTGAAGATGAAAAAATACTTCAAGCAGTAATAGTAGCACAACAAGGAAAAGACAAGAACATGAAAAAAATTTGTAAGAAATATAAGATTGATTCACAAGATATAGATTATACAACCAAATTAATGACAATATTAAAAGATGCAAACGCATTAGATAGAGTAAGATTAGACTTTAATAAAGGTATAGTAATAACTGACCTAGACCCTAAATATTTGAGAATAGATACCTCTAAACAACTACTAAATGCTTCATACCAATTAGAAACTTTAACAAAAAAGGTAGAATTTGATAGAATATTATCATATAAAACAGATGCACAATTAGAAGGGGGAATTATAGGTACTCAAAGAGAAGAATTTATAGAAAGCCTAAAAAAAGGTATTTCACAAGTTCCAAGTATTGCAAAAAATGTAAAAACAAAAATAACAAATGTAAAAAGCACATCTAATAAAAAGTGGAAAAGCAATAAAATCTTAAAAAGAAGTATAGAAAAAGTAAAAACGACTAGAAGAAACATAATAGAAAAATTTAATGGAAGGTAGGAAATTAAGTGAAACCAGCAGTAACATATGAATTATTACATGTTGATAAACAAACAGGAGCAAGAAGAGGAATAGTACATACTCCACATGGAGATATACAAACACCTATATTTATGCCAGTAGGGACACAAGCAACTGTAAAATCACTAACACCAGAAGAACTAAAAGAAGAAGTAAAAGCACAAATAATATTATCAAATACATATCACCTATATTTAAGACCAGGACATGAACTTGTAAAAGAAGCGGGAGGGCTTCATAAATTCATGAATTGGGATAAACCAATACTTACAGATTGTGGTGGATTTCAAGTATTTAGTTTAAGTGATTTAAGAACAATATCAGAAGATGGAGTGGAATTTAAATCACATTTAGATGGAAGTAAACATTTTTTCTCACCTGAAAAAGTAATGGAAATAGAAGAGGCTTTAGGAGCAGACATAATAATGGCATTTGATGAATGTGTTGAATATCCTGCAACATATGAATATACAAAACAATCAATGGAAAGAACTACAAGATGGGCAAAAAGATGTAAAGAAGCACACAAAACAGAAAATCAAGCATTATTTGGTATAATACAAGGTGGATTTTATGAAGATTTAAGAAAAAAATCAGCAGAAGATTTAATAAAACTAGACTTTCCTGGATATGCCATAGGAGGAATAAGTGTTGGAGAGCCAAAAGAAGAATATTTAAAAATGCTATATTATACAGCACCTTTAATGCCAAAAGATAAACCAAGGTATTTAATGGGAGTTGGTACGCCAGACTATCTAATAGAAGCAGCAATTGCAGGTATAGATATGTGTGATTGTGTATTGCCAACAAGGATTGCAAGAAATGGAACAGCATTAACATGGAATGGAAAAGTGGTAGTAAGAAATGCAACATATGAAAGAGATTGGGGAAAACTTGACCCTGAATGTGATTGTTATACATGTAGGAATTACACAAGAGCATATATAAGACATTTAATAAAAGCAAATGAGATATTAGGAGTAAGATTATTATCAATACATAACCTAAGGTTCTTGACTAAATTGATGGAAAGAGTTAGAATAGAAATAGAGGCAGATAATTTATTAAACTTCAAAAATGAGTTTTATAAAAAATATGGATATATTAGATAGGGGGAGTACGAATGAATATAATAGATGAGAGTTTTGTAGAAAAAAAAGCAGGGAAAAAGAAATTATTACCCAAGATAATAATTGCTGTAGTTATTATTTTAGTAATCTGTATTATTGGTGTAATAATAGCTTTAGCATATATAGACAATTCAACACTTAAAGTATATATAAATGGAGCAATAAATTCTAAAGTTAAGGATATGTTGGTATTTGAAGGAGATACAATATATGTACCAATTAGAGATATTGCAAGTTACTTAGGATATGAAAGTTATAATGGAGACTATTCAACAAAATCTGAAGAAAAAAATAAATGTTATATACAAAGTGAATATGAAATTGCAAATTTTGTATTAAACTCAAATAAGATATATAAATTGGAAACCCAAGAAGCGAATTCAGAATATGAATATTTTTATAGTAAAAAACCTGTAAAATCAATAAATGGAAAATTGTATATATCATCAGATGGTATTGAGCAAGCCTTTAATGTAAGTTTTGCATATAATATTGAAAGACAAAGAATATATATATATACGATGGATAATTTAATAAATAGTTATCAAAATCTAGTATTAGATAATAACTATGCAAAAATAAGTGAAGAATTCAATGATCAAAAAGCTATTTTTGAGGAAAGACTAGTAGTTGTAGATACTGAAGAACAAATGGGTGTAATAGATTTAGATGGAAAAGCTGTTATAGAATCTAAATATGATAAAGTTCAGTATATTCCACAAACTGGAGATTTTCTAGCAGAAAGTAATGGAAAAGTTGGAATTATTTCAAAAGATGGTGCTATGAAGGTACAACTTATGTATGATAGTTTACAATTAATGGACAGAGATGCAGGCTTATATGTAGCTGAAAGAGAAGACAAATATGGAATTATAGATATAAAAGGAAATACAAAATTATATATTGAAAATGAACAAGTAGGAATGGATATATCAAGTTTTGAAAAAAATGATATACGTAACAAATATATTTTACTTAATTCTCTAATACCTGTAAAGCGTAATGGTTTTTGGGGATTGGTAAATACAAATGGACAAACTGTGGTAGATTTCAAATATGATGGATTTGGATATATTGCTTCAAGTAACAAAGATGCATTAAATCTATTAGTTATACCAAACTATAATGTTATAGTAGTAAAAAAAGATAATAAATATGGTTTAATTAATACTTCAGGACAAGAAGTACTACAAGTAATAGCTGATGACATATATATGACAATAGAGTCAAATAAAACATATTATTATTTTAATGTATTAGACAAGAGATATGATGCAGAGGGATGGTTAGATTTAAGAGGAGTTAAACAAGTACAGACACAACAAGAATCTAATACAAGTAATTCAAATACTTCAAATAATTCTAATATAACTAATACAAATGGAAATGAAACAAATACCTCAAATACAGCTGACACAGATGTAAATACAACAGATACAAATAATACTGATAATGCTGGCAATAATGGTGGAGAAATAGATTCAAATCAAACTGAATAATTTATATAAATATGAATAAAAATAAAAACTGTAACATATATATACTTATAAGATAACTAAGGAGAATAAGTATGTTTAATGTTGCAGTTTTTAAATTAAAGGATATGATTAAATATCTTGTAGTTATGACAATTTCAATATTGCTAGTTATTTTTGCTACAAGATATTTTTATTCAAAAAGTAAAGAAAAAAATATTTCTATAGATATAGGAAAAATAGTGGATTTGTTTATGTCAAATACATATTTAAATGTTATAGAAACACAAATACCTATAATCAAAGAAGCAGAAGCAAAAGACGTGCAAGAAAAAAATCAAAATAAAGATTATTTAGAAGGTTTTTTAGAAACAGAAATAAGTAGCTTAAAAATATTAAAAAATTCAGATAAAAACAATGAAGTAGAAAATGAGGAAATAAAAGAAGAAAATCAAGATACAGAAAATAAAGAACAAGAAGAAGTAAAAACTGCACAAACAGGAGTAGAAACTCAGGTTGTAACAAATAATCCAATAACAGAAAGCTTTAATGTACAATATGGAGCTGTTAAATTAAAAAATCAAACTCAAATTAATTTAACACAAGAAATATTAACACCAAATATAACAATTGATAACAAAAATGTATTAATTTTCCATACACATAGTTGTGAAAGCTATACATCAAGTGATTTATTTCCATATACTCCAACAGGTAATTTTAGAACAACTGATTTGAATTATACAGTAACAAGAGTGGGAACAGAACTAGAAAATCAATTAAAACAGTATAACATACCAGTAATACATGATACTTCATATCATGATTATCCTGCATATAATGGTTCATATACAAAATCTTTGCAAACTGTAGAAAATATATTAAAAACTACACAGGCAGATATTATTATAGATTTACATAGAGATGCAATAGGTTCAAGACCTGATTATGCACCAACAGTTAAAATCGGAGATGACTATGCTTCACAAATGATGTTTGTTATAGGTACAAATGAAGGAGGATTAAATCATCCCAATTGGCAACAAAATTTAAAGTTTGCCGTAAAAGTGCAAGAAAAAGCAGAGGAAATGTATCCAGGATTATTTAAACCAATAATGGTTACTCCTAATAGATATAATCAACATACTGGAAAATATGCGAATATAATTGAAGTTGGCTCGACTGGCAATACATTAGAGCAAAGTTTAACAAGTATGAAATACTTGGCAAAAGTTTTGGATGAAGTAATGAAATAATATATTTAATATATTAAATATTACTGATATATCTATTTTGCTAAAAAAAATTTCTAAATTTATAAAAAATTACTAAAATAAAAATTTTTAATATGTAAATAATAAAAATGATAAACAAATTATTGAAAAGCCAAAACAAATTAAAATATTGTAAATTATAAGGCTTTCCGATTTGTTCTGAATTTATTTATTGGGAGGATATTATTATGGATAGCAAAATAATGTCAGAAAAACTAAAAGAGGAAATAGCAAAAGAATTAGGAGTTTATGAACAAGTAAAACAAGATGGAGGATGGGGAAATGTCTCATCAAAGAAATGTGGTAATATAGTTACAAAAGCAATAGAAATAGCTAATAGATCAGTTGAATAAAAATTTAAATAACATTAATAATTGAAAAAGAAGTACTTCTTTAGGTACTTCTTTTTCCAATTACCACAAATCTGCCATCTTTTACATGATAAGAACATGTAGATAGAGTTATTAGCTGATCTCCGTATTTTGCGGTTTCATTGATATTATATAAAGATTCTTTTTTAGCATTTTCAATAAAATTATTAAATTCATCTTCAGTTTGTGGATTAATAAAATAATAGTATCTAAAGACATTTTGTTCAGACTTATAATATACTCTTGACTTTAAAACAGCAATAATTTGGTATTCTGAATCATCATGTTCTGTTGTAAAATTTATGATTGGATGAGAATTATAAAAGTTAATATCTTCATATTTTAGCAAATCTTGGAACATAGTTCCATTTTGCATATTATGACCATAAATTAAAAGATTATTACATTTTAAATTCCAATCATAGTCCTTAGATAAAAATATAGATCCATTTTTTGATTTTTCTTTTTTATAGTTATGAGTCATATAATATTCATTATCTGGTCCCTGTAATACAGGATAATTAACATTTGTACCTTTAATTTCAAGCCAACCAACAATTTCAGGATTTACCTGTTTTAGAGTTTTTACTTGAATCATCTTTTTTGTTTCTTTTTTTGTTATTTTATTCTCATCAACTTTTATTGTATTTAATAAATTGCTTTCTGCCTTTGCTTCATTTTTCAAAGAAAAGAAATCAATAATATACATAATAGACAATATTATTAATAAAACTAAAATAGAGCAAATTAGTATATTTCTTTTCTTCTGATTTATTTTTTTAGTTCCTTTCTATTTATAGCAATAATTAATGATACAGAGAATAATATTATTAATAAAGCAATAACTAGATAGTTTTGAATACCTGTTTTAGGTGTTTCATCTTTTTCCTCAACAATAGTATTTGACTCAGGTTCAGAAACAGGGGTTTCAGGTACAGTAGTTTCTACTTTAGATGTTTTAACATATATAGTAGTATCTGCATTTATAGGGTCATTAAAATTGAATTCTGTAGTAAAATCACTATTTGTATAGAAACCATCTATAGTATAGTCTTCTGTTAAGGTAATGTGTGATCTTAATAAATCAGCTGTTATATTTTCACCTAAATTAACTACTATTTTATTTGTTTTGTCTTGAACTATTAAAGTTATAATAGCACTTTTGGCATCTGAATTTCCAGTTGCTTTATCAGGTATATTAGATTCTGAAATAACATTTTCATGAGAATCTGTTAAAACAACTTTATTTCCAGCTACAAAGATTTTGTTTGTTGTATTAGGAGTATTTGTTACAGTGAATTCTGTAAGATGACCATTTTCTGCTATACGTACAACATTTTGATTTGTATCTGTTGTTAATGTTCCATTTAGTGTTAAAGTAGGATTATTTGTTGCAGAAGCACCTTTATCTATTTCTATACCATTATTTTCGTTAGTACCATTGTAACCTAAGTGTAATTTTTGAACTTCTATATTACCACCATTAGCTAAAACAGCTCCATATTTGAAACCTGTTATAGAGACATTGTTAAGGATTACAGTTGCACCATCATATGATTGAACACCATATTTAGGACCATTTTGTAGGTTTATATTTTTTAATGTAAGTTTAGCACCTGAAAATTGAGCTGTAAACATAGTTTGGTTCCCTGATGTTGAAGTCCAAGTACTAGAACCTGTTACTGTATAACCATTACCATCAATAGTAAGTTCCTTAGCAATTACAATTGGTTTTGTAACTGTAATATTAGATTGTAAAGTAACTGTAGTACCTACATCAGCACTAGAAATTGCGTTATTTAAGCTCTCCTCATCTGTAATAGGTGTAGAAGCTTTACTTAAATTTGGTATTATTATAGAAATAAACATTAAAATTGTAGAAATTAAAATTAATTTAATTGAATTTTTCATTTTTTCACCTCCTGAAAGTATTTTAACCTTTTTTTAAATGATTATTTATAATTTTACAAATTTGTAAAATAAAAATTTTCCAGTATAAAAATTGATTATTAGCTAATTTTATGTTATTATGTATTATGTAATTTAATTTTTATAAAATTGAACATGATGAAAGGTAAGTGATTTAAAATGGGAATAGAATTTATAGAAGAAATAAGAAATAAATTTGATAAATGGAGATTAAAAAGAATGCCTGATGAAAAAATAGTAGAAATGATAAGTAAAATGAATACAGAAGAATTGGAAAGAAAAATACCTACAATGATGGAATCAATTAATCAGCCAGAACAAATCGTAAAAGCATTAAATGAAACAGCACCAGCTTTACCTGATGAAGAAGTAAATAGAATAATAGAAAAACTTCCTAAGGAAGAAACAATTCAAGCTATAAAAGATCCAACAATAAGAGAAAATTTGCCTTTAGACACAATGATTAGATTAATACCAAAGACTACTGTTATAAATACAATGCTGGAAGAACTATATAGAAGAGCAGGGTTACAAAATGATTATACAATTACATATTTTATATCTCAGGCAGAAAAAAATCCTAATATATCTGAAAGGGGAAAAGAAATAATAAAAAGAATAATTGCAAAACAGATTGCAACAAAATATGCAAGATTTAATAATATCATGCATATAGAGAATTTTTTAAAGGTATATCCTGTGCAAGAAACTGAAAATGAAAAATTGGATTTGGTAGATTTAGTAGAACGAGAAAGTCCAAAAGTAGTAAAAAAGCTAAATACTAAGTACAAAAAGGCCTTGGAACAATATGAAAAATCAAAAAATAACCAATATAAGGAAAAACCAGCTGAACCACATGTATTTACTAGTGAAACTAAAAGAGATTTAGAATCTAAAATAAAAAAAGTGCTTGAAAAAAATGTGGAAAATAAAAATCAAGAAGATGAGTTAATACATGACTAAAAAATAAAGAAATTTATGATATGTATGAAAGGATAATAAAAAATGAAAATAAATAATAAAGTTGCAAAAAACATAATATTTTTTATTATGCTAATAATATTGATAATAGTAATATATCTAATATTTGAGATAGAAAAAAAGATTGAAGAGACTGAGACAGAAAATACTGTATCAAAAAAAATGGAAGAAGATATAACTGAAAATACATTAAATCATAATGATATACAATCAAATGAGATTAGTAATACTACTGTAAACTCATATAATGAAAATATATATCATGACGAGTTTTCTATACCATATGAAATTGAAAATAATAAATATTATGGGATAATAAACAATAATAAAGTAGAAGTAATATCATTAGAAAAAGCAGCTGATATAGCAGATGAAGAAGCAAAAAAAGATAAATACCAGTATCAACCATGGGTATCGGAATTTTATACAAGGGGTAAAAATAGAAATGATCCTATATCTGCAGATTTAATAACAGATTTAAGCAGTATAAGTAGATTTTCTCATTGGAATGAAGAGTGGAAAGTAAGAGATTATAAAGATAAATTAATGTGGAAAATAAGGTTATTTGATGAAAATGATCCATTAACAAGTTTATATATTTATATAGATGCAGAAAATGGAGATATTATTGGAGCAGGAGATTCTAGTGATTAATTTTTGTATTTTATGAAATTTGTGAGGGTAGATATGATAGTAATTTATGTATTAACAATATTTATTTGCTTAATACTTCCATTGGTATTAACAATAATAAATATAATAAATTTATTTAAAAAGAGGAGAATAAAAGAAAATTTAGTAGATATACTAATATTTAGTTTTGGAATACCACTAACTATATTATTATATTTTATAAGTGGATTTCAAGATTTTAATCAGAGATTAAGTCTTGGAGGTGGTGAATTAGGATTACATGCTCCAATAGCTTCATGGAGTATGCCAACTGTTATAACAATTTGCATAATTGGAATTATATCGTTTAGTTTAATTAGAATAAAAAAACTAAAATTATCACCAATATTACTTGTATCTACGATGTCTGGAATATTAATTTGATCAAAAACCTGAAAATAGAATTGCAATACAATATACGAATTATAAAGATTATAAAGAAAAATATGAATAAAATTTACAATTACATACAGTTCACAAATAAAACATTCTGTTTTTTATTTGTGAGCTGTAATTATTAATAAAAAATTTTATAAAAACTATTGACAAAATAAAAAAAAGTGAATATAATAGATTGCAAGGCGACTGACAAAAGGAGAGGAAAATGAAAGAGGATAATGTATTATTTCAAATTAAATCTTTGGAAAGATTATTAGCAAAAAAATTTTTATGGAGTAGGGACATAGATGAAAAAATTGAACAAACAATGCCAACACCAATCCAAATAAAAATAATAGAATATATTTTAGAACATGAGGGAGAAGAAGTTTATCAAAAAGATTTAGAAAAAATATTTAATATAAGGAGAGCCACAGTGTCAGGGGTTTTACAAACAATGGAAAAAAATGATTTGATACAAAGAATAACTGATGTAACTGATACAAGAACTAAGAAAATAATATTAAATGAAAAGGCAAAACAAATTCTTCAGAAATGTAGGATAAAAATGGATGAATTATCAAAAAATATTACAGAAGGCATTAGTGAAAAAGAATTAGAAAATTTTATAAAGACAATCCAAAAAATGAAGCAAAATTTAGAACGAACAGAAAACTATAAAATATGTGCTACAATTGATTGTAGTACTAAAAAATAAAACAAAATGTAAGTTGCCTAACAGAATAAGAGAAAGGAAGAAAGATATGTTAAAACTATTAAAAAACTTTACAAAAAAAGATTGGCTATTATCAATATTGGTAGTATTACTTGTTGTATTCCAAGTATGGTTAGATTTAAAATTACCTGATTATATGTCACAAATTACTAGATTAGTGCAAACAGAAGGAAGCCAAATGTCAGAAATACTTCAAAATGGTGGATATATGATTTTATGTGCTATTGGTAGCTTATTTGCAGCTGTAATAACAGGCTATTTAACATCAAGTATATCATCAAATTTCTCAATGAAATTAAGAGAAAAGATATTTACAAAAGTTGAAGAATTATCAATGAATGAAGTAAAACAATTTTCAACAAGTAGTTTAATAACTAGAACAACAAATGATGTAACTCAAATTGAGATGTTAATTGCTATGGGATTGCAGTTATTAATAAAAGCGCCGATTACTGCTATTTGGGCTGTTACAAAAATTTTAAATAAAAGCTGGCAATGGAGTACGATTACAGGTGTTGCTGTAGTAATATTATTAGGAGTTATTGGCTTAATAACAGCATTAGTAATACCAAGGTTTAAAAGGGTTCAAAAACTTATAGATAATATAAATAATGTAACTCGTGAAAACTTAACAGGAATAAGAGTTGTAAGAGCATTTAATGCAGAAGAATATCAAGAAGACAAGTTCCAAAATGTAAATAATAATTTAACAAAGTTACAAACATTTAATCAAACAACATTTTCTATAATGCAACCAGTTATGTATTTAATAATGTATGGAATAACACTTGCAATATATTTTGTAGGAGCATTTTTAATAGAAAATGCGTTAATGGTAGATAAATTGACAATATTTGGAGATATGGTCGTATTTAGTTCATATGCAATGCAGGTTATCATGTCATTTTTAATGCTTGCAATGATATTTATGATGCTACCTAGAGCAGAAGTTTCTGCAAATCGTATAAATGAAGTATTAGATACAGAAAGTACAATAAAAGATGGTACTATTGATAGAGATATTACAGATGAAAAAGGAACGGTTGAATTTAAAAATGTAAGTTTCAAGTACCCTGATGCAGAAGAATATTTATTAAAAGATATTTCGTTTAAAGCAAATAAAGGCGAAACAATTGCATTTATTGGATCTACAGGTAGTGGAAAATCTACATTAATAAATTTAATACCAAGATTTTATGATGTAACAAAAGGAGAAGTTTTAGTTGATGGGGTAAATGTAAAAGAATATAAACAAGAATTTTTATATAATAAAATAGGATATATCCCACAAAAGGCTGTTATGTTTAATGGTACAGTTTCTTCAAATGTAGCATATGGAGATAATGGAAAAGGTGAAATTTCTAAAGAAAAGATAAAAGAAGCTATTAATGTTGCTCAAGCTACAGAATTTGTAGAAAAAATGGAAAACACATATGATGCACATATGGCAAGTGGAGGAACAAATGTATCAGGAGGTCAAAAACAAAGATTATCAATTGCAAGAGCAATAGCTAGAGATCCTGAAATATATATATTCGATGATAGTTTTTCTGCTCTTGACTATAAAACAGACAGTATACTTAGAAAAGAACTAAAAAAATATACAAAAGATGCTACTACATTAATAGTTGCTCAAAGAATAGGAACAATTATAAATAGTGATAAGATTATAGTTTTAGATGAAGGGAAAGTGGTAGGAGAAGGAAAACATAAAGATTTATTAAAAACATGTGAGGTATATAAACAAATAGCTTTATCACAATTGTCAAAGGAGGAATTAGAAAATGCAGGATAAAACAATAAAAACTCCTTCAAGAGGACCAATGGGTAGAATGGGTAGAAATGTAGGCGAAAGTGCTAAAGATTTTAAAGGTGCTATAAAAAGACTTTTTAGTGAACTTAAAAGTTATAGGGTATTGATTATGATTGCAATAATTCTAGCGATATTAAGTTCAGTACTCTCAATATTTGCACCAAATAAATTATCAGATTTAACTGACGAAATCTCAAAAGGACTTGTTGTAAATAAAGATAATTTAGAGGAATTATCATCAAAGATACAAGATAATGCAAGTAGAAAAATGTCTAATTTAAATATGGTTCAGAATCTGCAATCAGATATGATGACAGATATAACAGAAATGCCTGAAGAATTGAAAAATGTATTATTTGAAGAATTTGAAATAGATGGCATAAAAATTCCAGTAGATGATCAATATGAATTTGTAAAAGAAATGAGTACACTAGATGAAAATGCAGATGCGAATACATTATACAAAAAAATAGATGAAATGCCTGAATCTATACAAAATGTGATAAAACCTGTAATGAATATAGATACTATAAAAGCAATAGCAATATTTTTAGTAATCCTATATTTATGTAGTAGTTTGTTTAATTACATACAATCTATATGTATGGTACAAGTAGCAAACAGGTTTGCAAAACGTTTAAGAGGAGATATTTCAAGAAAAATAAATAAATTACCACTTAAATATTTTGATAAACATCAAACAGGTGACATATTATCAAGGGTAACAAATGATGTTGATATGATTGCACAAACAATGAACCAATCACTGGCAAATTTAGTAAGTAGTATAACATTATTTCTAGGAACAATAATAATGATGTTTGTAACAAACTGGGTAATGGCTATTACTGCAATACTTGCAAGTATGATAGGATTTATGGGAATGATAACAATACTAAAAAAATCACAAAAATATTTTGTTAAAAAGCAGACTGAGTTAGGAAATTTAGATGGTCATGTTGAAGAAGTATATTCTGGATTGAATGTTGTAAAAGTATATAATGGTAAAAAAGAATCTGATAAAAAATTTGATGAATATAATAAAAAAGTATGTGAAGCAAATAGAAAAAGTCAGTTTGCTTCAGGTGTAATGATGCCAATAATGAATTTTATAGGAAATTTTGGATATGTTGCAGTTTGTATTGTAGGAGCATTACTTACAATGAATGACTTAATATCATTTGGAGTAATAGTGGCATTTATAAGTTATGTAAGATTATTTACATCACCACTTTCACAAATAGCACAAGGTTTAACTAATTTACAGTCTACTGCGGCAGCGAGTGAGAGAGTTTTTGAATTCTTAGATGAAGAGGAAATGTCTAATCAAAAAGAAATAACAAAAACTTTAAATAAAGAAGATGTAAAAGGAAAAATAGAATTTAAAAATGTAGTATTCCAATATGATGATAATGATAAACCAACAATTAATAATTTTACTGCATTAGCAAAACCAGGACAAAAAATTGCTATTGTTGGACCAACAGGAGCAGGAAAAACTACAATGGTAAATTTACTTATGAAATTTTATGAAATAAATTCAGGAGATATAAAAATAGATGATGTTTCAATAAATGAATTATCAAGAGAAAACATACATAGTTTATTTACTATGGTATTACAAGATACATGGCTTTTTAAGGGAACTGTAAAGGAAAATATAATTTATAACAGAAAAGATGTAAGTGATGAAAAAATAAGAGAAGTATGTAAAGAAGTTGGCTTAGATCATTTTATAAAAACATTACCTAAAGGATATAACTCAGAAATAGGTGAAACTGATGCAATATCAAGTGGACAAAGACAATTACTTACAATTGCTAGAGGTATGATTGAAGATACACCATTTTTAATATTAGATGAGGCAACATCAAATGTTGATACAAGAACAGAAGAACTTGTACAAAAAGCAATGGATAAATTAGCAGAAGGAAGAACTTCGTTTATAATAGCACATAGGTTGTCTACAATAAAAAATGCTGACTTGATATTAGTTATGAAAAATGGAAATATTATTGAACAAGGAAATCATCAGGAATTAATGGAAAAACAAGGTGCATATGCTGAATTATATAATTCACAATTTGAATTATAATTTAAGACTCAATATTTTGAGTCTTTTTTTTAATATTAGTTGAAACTTGCTATATTTTTTGATATAATTCAAAAGTAAAAATACAAAAAATAGGAGAGAAAAAATTGGATAAATTAGTATTAATAGATGGAAATAGCATCATGAACAGGGCATTTTATGGAATAATGGGAAGTAAGATGTTAACAACAAAAGATGGCAAATATACAAATGCAGTATATGGTTTTTTGGCAATATTATTTAAATTAATTGATGAAGTAAAACCAAACTATATGGCTGTAGCATTTGACCTAAAAGCTCCAACTGCAAGACATAAAATGTATGAAGGATATAAAGCAAATAGAAAAGGTATGCCTGAAGAGCTTGCAGAACAAATGCCAGTGATAAAACAGGTATTAAGGGCAATGAAAATAGACATTATAGAAAAAGAAGGTTATGAAGCAGATGATATATTAGGAACATTATCAAGATATGGAGAGAAACAAGGATTAGAAGTAACAATATTATCAGGAGATAGAGATACATTTCAATTAGCAACAGATAATATTTCAATTAGAATACCACATACAAAGGCAGGTAAAACAGAAACAGATATATATAATAGAGATAAAATAAAAGAAGTATATGGATTAGAACCAAAACAATTAATAGAGGTAAAGGGATTACAGGGAGATACATCAGACAATATTCCAGGAGTACCAGGTATAGGAGAAAAGACAGCACTAAAATTGATACAAGAATATGGAACTATAGAAAATATATACAAAAGTTTAGAAGATGGAACATCAAATTTAAAAGGAAAGCAGAAAGAGAATATAGAAAATAATAAAGATTTAGCAGAATTATCAAAAACTCTTGGAACAATAAATTTAGAAGTACCAATTGAAGATACTTTAGAAAATTTTAAGGTAGAAGAATGGGATAAACAAGAAGTATATAAAATCTTTAAAGAATTAAATTTTAAAAGATATATAGAAAGATTTAATTTAGAAGGAACAGAGGAAAAGCAAGAAAACATAGAAAAAACATATAGTGTAAAAGAAATCATAAATAAAAATGAAATTCAAAAACTTATATCAGATGTGGAAAAAGAACAAAAAATGATTTTTGAGATTTTTTCACAACCAAATGATAGTATAGAAAAGATTATAAAAGAAAAAATAACTGCTATTTGTATTTATTTAGATAGTGTTAAAACAGTATATTATATAAATTTATCAAAAGAAAATGATATACAAGACCTAAAACAGATTTTTGAGGATAATAATATAGGAAAAGTTGGAATACATTTAAGTAAAACATATATATTATTAAAACAAGAAAATATAAAATTAAATAACTTAAAATTTGATGCAAAAATAGCTGGATATTTATTAAATTCAAATAATAATAAACTAACATTAGAAAATATAGCAGAAGAACAATTAGGAATTGATATTAGTAATTATATAAAAAAAGAAGATGAAAGTGAACAAATAACATTATTTGAAGATACTAAAAATGAAGAAAACCAAAAAGAAGAACTTGCATTAAGAACATATATATTATCAAAATTAGAAAAACACATGTTGGAAAAATTAGAAGAGATAAATAATATAGAACTTTTTCAAAGTATAGAAATGCCAACAATTGAAGTATTATCAGAAATGCAATGGAATGGAATGTATGCAAACAAAGATGAATTAGAAAAATTTGGAGATAAACTAAAAGAACAATTGGAAATTAAAACTAAGATAATATATGAGATGGCAGGAGAAGAATTTAATATAAATTCTACAAAACAATTAGGAGAAATACTTTTTGAAAAAAAGAAATTACCTGTGATAAAAAAGACTAAAAGTGGATATTCAACAGATGTGGATGTACTAGAAAAGTTAAAAGAAGAAGATCCAATAATAGAGCAAATATTAGATTATAGGCAATTGATGAAGTTAAACTCAACATATGTGGAAGGATTAAAACCATATATTAATCCGGTAACAAAAAGAATACACTCATTTTTCCATCAGACAATAACAACAACTGGTAGAATTAGTTCGACAGAACCTAATTTGCAAAATATACCAACTAGATTTGAATTAGGTAAGCAAGTAAGAAAAATATTTGAGCCTGAATTCGGAAAAGTGTATATAGACGCAGATTATTCGCAAATAGAATTAAGAGTATTAGCACATGTATCAAAAGATAGTCATATGCAAGAAGCATTTAAAAATAATGAAGATATACATAAACAGGCTGCATCAAAAGTATTTAAAGTCCCTATAAATGAGGTAACCAAAGCCCAAAGATCAGAGGCTAAAGCAGTAAATTTTGGAATAGTATATGGAATAAGTGACTTTGGACTTGCAGAACAATTAGGAATAGGAAGGAAGCAAGCTAAAAAATATATTGAGGAATATTTAACACAATATTCAGGAATAAAAAGCTATATGGATAACATAACAAATGAAGCTAAAGAACAAGGTTATGTTGAAACAATATTTCATAGAAGAAGATATATACCTGAGCTTCAGTCAAAAAATTATATGGTAAGACAATTTGGCTCAAGAGCGGCAATGAATACACCAATACAGGGAACAGCAGCAGATATCATGAAATTGGCAATGATAAATGTATATAATGAATTAAAGAAAAGAAATTTAAAATCAAAAATAGTTTTGCAAGTACATGACGAAATGATGATAGAAGCACCAAAAGAAGAAAAAGAAGAAATAAAGAAAATATTAAAAGAACAAATGGAAACAGTAGTAAAATTGGATATACCATTAATTGCTGAAATATCAGAAGCTAATAACTGGTATGAGTGTAAATAAGAAAAAAGGAGAGAGTACCAATTAAACTAAAGAAATTAATGATAATATTAACAATTTTAATAATATGCATATTTTTGTTATGTGTGTTAAAAGTGCCAAATAAGATAATGAAAATATTGTATCCTATAGAATATGAAAACTTGGTAACATTGTATTCACAAGAGTATCAAGTTGATGAATACTTAATTTATGCGATAATAAAGGCAGAAAGCAATTTTGAGATTGATGCAGTTTCAAGCAAAGGTGCAAAGGGGCTTATGCAACTTATGGAAAATACGGCAAAAGATGTTGTAAAGAGGGTAAATATAGACATAAGTTCAGAAGATTTATCAGAAAAATTATTGGAGCCTGATATTAATATAAATTTGGGTACTAAATATATTTCAATTTTATTGCAAAAATATGGAAATATACCTGTTGCATTAACAGCATATAATGCAGGAATAGGCACAGTGGATAATTGGATTGAAAAAGGAATAATAAAAGAAAATGGTGAAGATATTGAAAATGTACCTTATAAAGAGACTAATCAATATGTAAGAAAAATTTTAGGAAGTTATAAGATTTACCAAGAATTATATTAAATATATAGACAAACAGGCAAAAATAGACTAAAATATATAAGGAAATTAGAGGAAAGGAAAACAGAATATGGCAGTAGAACAACTCATTTTTGCGATAATTTCATTTGCTTTATTTATATATATGTTTTATAAAATTATCAAAAAAAATGATACGAGTTATTTTATAATGATAATATTGCAAGCAATAGCAATAGCTTTAAATTTCTTTGAATTCTTGTTTAAAGTAAAGTTAAATTTACTATTTATGATTATAAAATATGTAATAGGATTGTTATTACCAATTACTATAATAATATTAGAAAAATACAATATTCCATTTACAGAAATAGTAGATTTGACTAAAGCTGATATATTTTTAAGATTAAAAGATAGCAAAAAAGCAAAACAAGCACTTTTACATTTACTTGCAAAATATCCAGAAAATTATCAAGGACATAAAAGGTTAGCTGAAATATATAAAAAAGAAGGCGGAAGTAGAAAAGCTATTGATGAATATGTGCAAGCAATAGATATAAATAAAAGAGATTATGATTCTTATTATAAAGTTGCAGAACTATTAAATAATTTAGACAAAAAAGAGGAAGCAAGTCAGATGTTATTTAATCTTTTAAAGAAAAAACCTGACTATTATGAGGCAACTATCTTATTAGGTGATATCTTAATTGAAAAAGAGATGTATAAAGAAGCTGTAAATATATATCAAGAAGCTTTAAGATATAATCCTGTAAGTTTTGATCTTAATTATAATTTAGGAATCGTGTATACAATGTTAAATGATTTTGAGAATGCAAAAATTTGTTACGAAAAATCGGCACAAATAAATAGTTTATCATATAATTCAAAATATGCGTTAGCTGAAATAGCATTAATATATAAGGAGATTGATGAGGCACAAAAATATTTTATGCAGGTTTTAGAGGACGAAAAACTAGCACCTGAAGGATATTATCAATTAGCAAAAATAGAATTAATAAAAGGTAATAAAGATATGGCAATACAATATGCTAATACTGCGATAGATTCTAATTCAAAAAAGATTGTAGACAAAATAAAAAAAGATCCATTATTTATACCTATTATTGCAAAATTATCGATTCCATTTAATATTGATGGACAGGAAGTAGAAGAAAATAAAGATTTATTAAAAGAAATAAAGGCAAAAGAACATCTAGAGGAAACATTTGAGATTACAAGAAATCTTGGATATAGTGATATAGAAATGTTGAACAGAAATAAAATAAAAAAACAGCAGTTTAATAATATTCAGAGTAAAACAAATGAAAATTATAGAGAATTATAAATAATACTTAATAAACAACATATAATAGTAAAAGATATAATTTACATTTATAATAATCAGAAAGGAAAGGGATTTATAATGAATAAAACTTTTACTATTATAGGAGGAGACTTAAGAATAATAAAATTAGCTAAAATATTGTCTGAAGATAATAATGCTGTATATGTATATGGTTTAGAGAATGTGGAGGAACTTAAAGAAATAAAAAATATTACCTTTTGTCAAAAATTGCAAGATGCTGTAAAACAATCTGAAATAATTATAGGACCAATTCCATTTTCTAGTGATGGTATAAATATTAATACTCCTTTTAGCAATGAGAAAATATCTATAAGAGAATTAATGCATAATATAAATGCTAAAATTTTGATTGCAGGAAATATATTGCCTGAAGTATATGATTTAGCAAATGATGAATATATTGAAATAATAGATATAATGAAAAGAGAGGAATTGGCAGTATTAAATACAATTGCTACTGCAGAAGGTGCTATAGAAATTGCAATCGCAAATACAAATAAGATTATACATGGAAGTCAAATTCTAATATTGGGATTTGGTAGAATAGGAAAGGTTTTGGCAAGAAAATTGGCTGGTTTATCTGCTAAAGTTACATGTGCTGCGAGAAAAGATGAGGACTTGGCATGGATACGAGCATATGGACATATGGAAACTAATATAAACACATTAGGTCAAAACTTAGAAAAATATGATATAATAATGAATACAGTGCCACATACGATATTAACAGAAGAAAGATTGAAATATGTAAAACAAGATTGTTTACTAATAGATTTAGCATCAAATCCTGGAGGAATAGATAAAAAGGTAGCAAAAGAAAGAAATTTGAAACTAGTTTGGGCATTAGCATTGCCAGGAAAAGTAGCTCCAACAACAACAGCAGAATTTTTGAAAGATACAATATTTAATGTATTAAAAGAAATATATAAAGAAGTTTAAAAGATAATAAAAAGAAGGGAAGTAAGATAAATGGAAATTATACAATCATTAATATTAGGTGTAGTACAGGGATTAACAGAATTATTACCAATATCTAGTTCAGCACATTTAAATTTAATACCTTGGATTTTTAATTGGGATATACCAGCAAGTTTTGATGTTGCATTACATTTTGGAACATTACTTGCAATAGCAATATTCTTTTTTAAGGATTGGATAGATTTAATAAAAGGTGGTTATAAACAGGTAGTAAAAAAAGAAAAATCTACTGAAGGTAGAATGTTTTGGTATATAGTAATTGCAACAATACCAGGTGGTATAATTGGATTTATATTAGATCATATTGTTGGAGAAAGTTTAGGGGAAATGCCACTTCTAATTGCAATTGCACTTATTGTAATGGGAATTATTTTATATATTGTAGATAAAAAAGCACCATCTAATATAAAATATGAAGATATGACATTTAAACAAACATTTTTAATTGGTTTATCACAAGCTTTAGCATTTATACCAGGTGTATCACGTTCTGGTATTACAATGACAACAGGTAGATTAATGGGAGTAGATAGAAGTTCAACAGCAAAATATTCATTTATGTTATCAGCACCTATAGTGCTTGGGGCAACATTATATAAATTTAAAGATTTTGTATTTAATTTACCATTTGTTGTGGGAGTATTATCTAGTTTTATTGTTGGTTTACTTGTTATAAAATTTTTATTGCAATATTTGCAAAAAGGTAGTTTTAAGGTATTTGCAATATATAGAATAGTAGTTGGTATGGCAATTATAATATTATTTATGACTAGAATATAATAAGATAAGTTGGACTTTATGAGAGGATGATAATAAAAATGTTAGAAACAATAAACTCACCAAAGGATGTAAAAAAATTAAATTTTGATGAAAAAAAAGAGTTGGCAGAAGAAATCAGAAAGTACATATTAGAAATAGTATCTGAAAATGGTGGACACTTAGCTTCAAACCTTGGAGTTGTAGAACTTACTATAGCTTTACATAGTGTTTTTGATGTTCCAAAAGATAAAATAGTTTGGGATGTAGGACATCAAACATATGTACATAAAATTTTAACAGGTAGAAGGGAAGATTTAAAAACTTTAAGACAATTAAATGGAATTGCAGGATTTCCAAAAACAAAAGAATCAGAAACAGATTGTTTTAATACAGGACATAGTAGTACATCAATATCTGCTGCTCTTGGAATGGCTAGAGCAAGAGACTTAAAAGGAGAAGATAATTCCGTGATTGCTGTAATAGGTGATGGAGCCTTAACAGGGGGAATGGCATTAGAGGCACTAAATGATGCAGGTTTTAGTAAATGCAAAATGACAGTTATACTAAATGATAATGAAATGAGTATATCTCCTAATATTGGTGGGCTAAATATGTTTTTAAGTAAATTAAGAACAAAAAAATTATATACTAAATCAAATATCTCTATGAAAAAGATAATTTGGAAAATACCTATAGTTGGAAAACCATTTGTTAAAATTGTTCAAAGAGTAAAGAGAAGTTTAAAACAATTAATAATTCCAAAAATGTTTTTTGAAGATATTGGTTTTACGTATTTAGGACCAGTAGATGGACATAATCAAGTAGAACTCGAAAATATATTAAAATTGAGCAAGCAAGTTGATACACCAGTATTAATACATGTACTTACAAAAAAAGGAAAAGGATATAAAATTGCTGAACAAAATCCTGATAAATTCCATGCTACTGGACCATTTAATATTGAAGATGGAAAATCTAAAAAGCAGAAATCAAAAGATTATTCTAAAACTTTTGGAGAAAAATTGGTGAGTTTAGCTGAAAAAAATAGTAAAATTGTTGCAATAACAGCTTCAATGAAAGATGGAACAGGTCTTGCAGAATTTCAAAATAAATTTCCTAATAGATTTTTTGATATTGGTATAGCAGAGCAACATGCTATAACTTTAGCTGCAGGTATGGCTAGTCAAGGGTTAATACCTGTTGTACCAATATATTCGTCTTTTTATCAAAGAGCATATGATCAAGTAATACATGATGTTGCAATACAAAATTTACCTGTAGTTATGTGTGTAGATAGAGCTGGAATTGTGGGACAAGATGGTGAAACACATCAGGGATTATTAGATATGGCGTTTTTTAGGTTAGTGCCAAATTTAAATATATTAGCACCAAAGGATTTTAAGGAATTAGAAGATATGTTGGAATTTGGAGTGAATTTAAATAAACCAGTTGTTTTGAGATATCCGAGAGGTGGAGAAGATAAAGAGATAAAATTTGAAAAACATGAAAAAATAGAGCTTGGAAAAGCAGAAATTTTAAAAGAATTTGATATTAATGAAGATAAGGAAAAAATAACAATAATAGCAATAGGAAAAATGGTTGCAAAGGCAGTTAAACTTGCAAAACAATATGAGGAAAATGGATATAATGTACAAGTTATAAATGAAAGATTTATAAAACCCTTTGATAATGATACGATTATAAAGTCTTTAAAAATATCAAAACAAGTTATTACATTAGAAGATGGTACTATAATAAATGGTTTGGGAACTATTGTTAAAGAAATAATAGCAGAAAATAATATTAATATAGATATTAAAACATATGCATATCCTGATCAATTTATAAAACATGGTACAGTAGATGAGTTAGAAAGTGATTATTTTCCAGTTTAAAATAGGGTACATGTAATTGCTATATAGATTATGCTTTAAGAAGGGATGTGATGAAAAATGGATAAATATGAGGTTTTAAAAGAATATAGAAAACAAGATGATAGAATACTTTTATCACAAATATTGGACAAACTAGAAAGTTCTAAAAAAAGAGATAAAATAGAATATACAGATTTTCTAGATATGTATCAAGTTGGACTTGTAAAAAAATTTTTAAATAAAATTCAGGTTATTAATTATATTTTATATGGTGGATATGAGGACTCAGAAAGAAATGTAGCAATATTTTATCCTGAAAGTTATACAGATGAAATGGTGAAAAAAAATTATGATAAAATATTAAAAATTATTAGAATATCTTTGAGCAAAGAAGATGAGGGAAAATATTCACATAGAAATTATCTAGGTGGAATAGTTAAGTTAGGAATGAAAAGGGAAAAAGTAGGAGATATATTAGTTACTAAGAGTGGAGCTGATATAATTGTTAAAGATGAGACAGCAGAAATTTTAGCAAAAGAATTAGAAACTTTAACAAGATTCCAAAATAGTAAAATTGAAGTTTTGAACATAGGTCAAATACGTAATCCTG
>CALXHD010000008.1 GCA_944388015.1 uncultured Clostridia bacterium
TATATTATAGAGGATTCTGTATGTTTATATTTAGAATAATCAAATTTTTAACACATATAAATTAAATAAACATTACTTAATAATAGGAGAAAATATGAACGAATCATTTAAAATAAATATATACTTTGATGAAAAAGGTGAGGATTTAGAAAATTTAATAGAATATTTGATAATTAATATGTTGGATAAAAATATATGTAAATAGTTAGAGATGAATTGCATAAATAAACTGAACAATTTTAATAATCTAAAATTTTCATTACTTGAGCATTTGAATTCACTTCCAAATTAGATATAATAAAAATGAATTCAAATCATTATCTCAAGCATGGAAAGGAGGTAAAATGCTTGAGCAGATAGAAAAAACAATGTACAATGTAGCCATTTATATAAGATTATCAAAAGAAGATGTAGATAGAGGATATGATGAAAGTGAAAGTATCAAAAATCAAAGAACATTACTAACAAAATATGTAGAAAATTTAGGATGGAATTATAAACTTATAGACATATATATTGACCAAGGCTTTACGGGAACAAATTTTAACAGACCTGATTTCCAAAGAATGACAAAAGACATAGAACTTGGAAAGATAAATATGGTCATAACAAAAGACTTATCACGTTTAGGTCGTGATTACATAGAAACAGGAGAATACATAGAAAAATGGTTTCCAGAAAAAAATGTTAGATATGTTTCTGTAACAGATGGTATAGACACTTTTGTAAATAACAATGGTAATAATGATATTGCACCTTTTAAATCCATATTAAATGATATGTATTCAAAAGACTTATCAAAAAAAATCAGGACAGCCCTACATACAATGCAAAAAGAAGGAAAATGGGTAGGTGGTAAAACTGCTATTGGATATATGAAAGATCCAAATGACAAAAACAAATTAATCATTTGTGAGCTAGAAGCAAAAATTGTAAAAACAATTTTTAATATGGCAATTACGCGGAAATCAAATCAGCATGATAAGAGATTACTTAAATGACAATCATATCCCTACGGCAAGTCAGATTAGATACAATAAAGCAACATTTTGGGAAAACAAAACGATAAAAAATATATTAAAAAATGAAATATATTGCCGGCATTACTGTGCAAAATAAAAGAAGTAGGATAAGCTATAAAAACAGAAAATTACGATCAAACCCAAAAGGACAATGGAATATTGTAGAAAATACCCATGAGCCAATTATCGATAAAGAAATTTTTGATGCAGTACAAAAAATGGTAATTGTGCAAAATTATAATAGAAATGAAAAGAAACATCATTTTTTACTAGATGGTTTGTTAGTATGTTATGAATGTAAGCACAAAATAGGTGTCAGAGCAAGGAAAAATGGCAGATTAGATATGATATGTAACAATTATCGTCGAAACTCAAAATTAGGACTCTGTACATCACATGGATTTAATTATGACCAATTAGAAAAAATGGTATTAGAGTACATAAAAAAATTATTTTTAAAAATTGATAGCAAGAAAATAGAATTGAACATAAAAAATAGTATATCAAAATATGATTATGGAAAAATTCTTCAAAAGTTAGAAACAGAAATAAAACTCATAAATGATAATATTGATAAAATGTATGTTGATAAGCTAAATGAAAAAATAAGTGAAGAAATGTATGAAAGACTATTTGTTAAATTAAAAGACGAGATAAAACAAAAAGAGATGGAATATATTGGGTTAAAAAATGAACAAGAAAATAATTCAGACGATAATATAGAAAACATTAATAAATTGGTAAGCGAATTTTTGAAATTAGAAAAGCCAACACCAGAAATAATGAAAGTTCTTATTAATAGAATTCAAATACATCAAGATAAACAGGTGGATATAATTTTTAATTTTAAAATGCTAAATAATGTATATAATAAAAATAAAGGAATTTAAAATTATAAAATAAATACTATTTTAAAAAAATGTGGGTAAATATAATAAGTTAAAATGAAAAAATATGAAAAAAATAAAAAGTTGTATTTAAATAGAAAAAATATGCAATAGAGAAGTATCAACAAAAGTTTTGAAAATATACTAATAGAACTAAAAAAATCACGGAATAAAAATAAAAAATATAACGGGATAAAATTGACAAAAATCACGGAATGATATAAAATTATAGTAATGAAATCAATTGATAAATAGAAAGTTGATTAAAAAATATATAATTTTTTTTAGTAAAGTAAGAGGTGTAAAATAATATGGAGATAAAAAACTATAAAAGAAGAATTGTAGATGATAAGATAGAACATTACCTAAAATTATTTGGAGCTATTAGTATTGAAGGACCAAAATATTGTGGTAAAACATGGGCGGGGCGTTATCATTCTAATAGTGAGGTTCTTTTGCATAAAACGACTGGAGAATTATCCAATAATGTAGAACTTGCTAAAATTTCTCCTTCATTAATTTTAGAGGGTAAAAAACCAAAACTAATTGATGAATGGCAAGAAGCTACAAATTTATGGGATGAAATTCGTGCAGACGTTGATAGAACAGGACTAAAAGGACAATATATTTTAACAGGATCTTCCACACCTAATAGAAAAGGAATATCACATAGTGGAGCAGGACGATTTGGCAAAATACATTTAAGGACTATGAGCTTATTCGAATCTGGTGATTCTACTGGAGATATATCACTCAAAAAATTATGTAATAATGAGCTAGAACCAAAATTAACAGGAGATGTTGATTTAAGACATCTTGCAGGTTTGATTATTAGAGGAGGTTGGCCTGGCAATATAAATTATTCTCCTAAGGATTCTAGTGAAGCAATAGAAGAATATATAAAATTAATAATAGATGATGATTTAATCAGATTAGACGGAATAAATAGGGATAAGCATAAGGTAAAGTTATTATTAAAATCTTTGGCGAGAAATGAAAGTACAACTGTATCTAATATGACATTAAAAAAAGATATAAGTGAGATTGATAATGAAGACATAGATATAGATACATTAGCATCATATTTAAATGCATTAGATAAGTTATATTTATTAGATAATGATGAACCATTTTCCACTAAAATACGTTCTTCAGTAAGAGTTAAACAATCAGAAAAAAGACATTTTGCAGATCCTTCCATGGCATGTGCATTATTAAATATAAAAGAAGAAAATAAACTAATAAACGACTTAGAAACATTTGGTTTTTTATTTGAGGCAATGGTTGAAAGAGATTTAAAAATATATGCAGATAGTTTCAATGCAAAATGTTATCACTACCAAGATTATCAAAATAGAGAAGTGGATAGTGTTATAGAATTAGAAAATGGAGAATGGTGTGCATTTGAAATAAAACTTGGAACTAATAAAATTGAAGAAGGAGCTAAAAACTTATTAAAATTAAAAGAAGAAATAGAAAAAGAGAAAGGAAAGGTGCCATCAGTTCTTTGTGTTATATGTGGACTTTCAAATGCAACTTACAAAAGACCAGATGGAGTATATGTTGTACCAATTACTGCATTAAAAAATTAAATAATGTATTATTTTGCATAAAAAGGTAATATAAAGCGAAAAGAAGAGGAATATATTGGATTAAAAAATGAACAAGAAAATAATTCAGATGATGATATAAAAAATTGATAAACGAATTTTTGAAATTAGAAAAGCCAACACCAAAAGTAATGAAAGTACTTATTAATAGAATAGAAGTACATCAGGATAAACAAGTAGATATTATTTTTAATTTTAAAATGCTAAATAATGTATATAATTTTTAATTCATTAATTGATAATCTAGTAAGTTTGCTAATTATATTTAAAGGAGATTTTTTTGTAATTTCTTTAATATATTGATGATACATTTTACAACTGTATGTGAGCTGTAATATTATTTAATTAATAGACAAATTAGAATTGATAAAAAATAAAAAGAATGATATAAATATCATGAAAGAGGTGAAAAAATGAAAGATTTGAGGATAGAAAAGTTAGCAAGTAACTTATTAAACCATTCTGTTAAATTACAACAAGGTGAAAAAATATTAATAGATATACTAGGTATAGAGGCAATACCATTAGGAAAAGAATTAATAAAGCAAGCAGAAAATATAGGAGCTTTACCAATTTTTAATATTATAGATCATCAAATTTTAAGAGAAATGCTAGTGAATTCTACACAAGAACAATTGCAAATTTATGCAAAATATGATTTACAAAGAATGAAAGAAATGGATGCATATATTGGAGTAAGAGCAAGCTCAAACACAGCAGAACTTAATGGAATATCAAAAGAAAAGATGGAGTTATATAATAAACTATACACATTACCAGTACATTTTGAAGAAAGAGTAAAAAATACGAGATGGTGTATATTAAGATATCCAAATGCATCAATGGCTCAAATGAGTAATATGAATACAGAAGAATTTGAGGACTTTTATTTTAAAGTATGTACTATTGATTATGATAAAATGTCAAATGCCATGGATAATCTAGTGAAATTAATGAATAAAACAAAAAATGTTCATATAAAAGGTGAAGGGACAGATTTAACTTTTAGTATAGAAGGAATACCAACTGAAAAATATATGGGAACATTTAATATACCTGATGGAGAAGTAGCAACAGCACCAGTAAAAACAAGTGTAAATGGATATATAACATACAACACAGAAACAAGATATAATGGAATATTGTTTAATAATGTAAGATTTGAATTTAAAGATGGAAAAATTATCAAAGCTACTTCAAATAGAACAAAAGAACTTAATGAGATTTTAGATACAGATGAGGGAAGTAGATATATTGGAGAGTTTGCCTTAGGGCTAAATCCATATATAGAAAATCCTATAGGAGATACATTGTTTGATGAGAAAATAAAAGGTAGTTTTCATTTTACGCCGGGAGATAGTTTAGAAGAAAGTGATAATGGTAATCGTTCAAGTATTCATTGGGATATAGTTAATATTCAAACACTAGAATATGGCGGAGGAGAAATATGGTTTGATGATATACTAGTAAGAAAGGATGGAGTATTTATTTTAGAAGAATTAAAACCACTAAACCCTGAAAATTTAATATAGCTTTTTAATTTTTTCGTAATAAGTACTATATGACAGATTTAGGAATTGCACAAATAAAAAATAATAATTTTGAAATAAATAAGTGTTTTGCAATCGAAAATGTTGTTTTTAATGAATTAGTAGCAAGAGGATATGAAGTATATATTGGAAAATTAAATCCAGGAGAAATTGACTTTATTGCTAGTAAAACTGGTGAAAGAAAATATTTTCAAGTTGCTTATTTATTATCAGATAAAAAGGTAGAAGAACGAGATTTTGGAGCATTAAAAAAAATAGAAGATAATTATCCTAAATATGTAATTTCCCTAGATAAAATGAATTTTTCGCAAAATGGAATTATACACAAAAATATAGTAGATTGGTTGTTAGAAGAAGATAATTAATATTATAACTGTCTAAATCAGAATCAACCAGAAGGTATATCAATGGCAGTACCAATGAAAAATGGAGGAATGTCAAAAATTAAAGTTATATTTTATGTTATTTTATCAGGTGTAACTACAGGTGTTGGAGCTCTTTTTGGAGCGATTTTAGGAACAATAGGAACAACTATAATAGCAATATGTTTAAGTTTTGCAGCACGGAGCAATGCTTTATATAGTCTCACGGAGAGTTAATACCTGAGTCAAATAAATTATATCATGGAAGAATGACAGGATTAGGAAATATAGTTGGTTTTTTAATAGGAATGATTGCAATGAATATATAATATCTAATTTTAATATATTATTGAAAACTAGTAAAAAAGCATTGCATTTTTTTATGACTTATAGTAAAATACAAACAGAAATTTGAATAAAGCATTATTTGAAATATATTAAATTAAAATTTATGACTTGTGAAAGAAAAGAGGAATATACATGCTAAAAAGTGAATTATTAGAAGGATTAAACGAAAAACAACATGAAGCTGTTATAAATACAGAAGGACCATGTTTGGTAATTGCAGGAGCAGGAAGCGGAAAAACAAAAGTATTAACACATAAAGTAGCATACTTAATACAAGAAAAAAATATAAAACCATGGAATATACTTGCCATAACATTTACCAATAAAGCAGCAAATGAGATGAAAGAAAGAGTTGCAAATTTGGTAGGAGAACAAGCAAAAGATATTTGGATGGGTACATTTCACTCAATATGTGTAAGGATTTTAAGAAAATTTATTGACAGAATAGGGTTTGACACATCATTTATAATATTTGACACATCAGATCAAAAGACAATGATAAAAGGTTGTATGAAGGAATTAGGAATTGATGACAAGATAATTACAGATAAAGTAATACAATATGAGATAAGTAATGCTAAAAATGATATGTTGACACCTGACGAATACAAAGTTCAAACTGGTAGTGATTATAGAAAAGGAATAATTGCGAAAGTATACGAAATGTATCAAAAACGTTTAAAAGAAAATAATGCAATAGATTTTGATGATATAATAAATTATACAATCAAAATATTAACAGAAAATGAGGATGTATTAGAATATTATACAAATAAATTTGAGTATATATTAGTGGACGAATATCAAGATACAAATAAATCGCAATTTACTTTAGTTACAATTTTAGCTGCGAAACATGGAAATGTTACAGCCGTAGGCGATAATGACCAAGGAATTTATTCATTTAGAGGAGCAGATATAACAAACATATTGAATTTTGAAAAAGATTTTCCTGGTACAAAGATTATAAAACTAGAACAAAATTATCGTTGTACAGGAAATATATTAAAGGTTGCAAATTCAGTAATAAAAAACAATGAAGTAAAATACAAAAAGAAATTGTGGACACAAAACGAAGAGGGAAATCTTCCAAAAATATATTCAGCAGATAATGAATATGATGAAGCAAATCATATAGTAGAACAAATAAATAATTTAAGAAGAGAAGAATATTTGAACTATTCAGATTTTGCTGTATTATATAGAATGAATACACAATCAAGAGTTATAGAAGATATTTTAAGAAGAGAAAACATGCCATACAGAATAGTTGGCGGACAAAAATTCTATGAGAGAAAAGAAATTAAAGATATAATTGCATATTTAAGGTTAATACAAAACCAATCTGATAATTTAAGTTTAAGAAGAATTATAAATGAACCTAAAAGAGGAATAGGAAAAACTAGCTTAGACAAAATAGAACAACTATCAAATGAACAAGAAATATCAATGTATGAAATTATAAAAAATTCAGATCAATATGGTTTAAATAGAGTATTTTTAAACTCAAGAGAATTTGTAAATGCCATAGAGGAATTAAAAGCAAAAAAAGATGATTTAGCAATATCTGAATTAATAACACAAGTTCTTAATAAAACAGGATATATGAAATCACTAGAAGTGGAAAATACAATAGAAGCAGAAAACCGTATTGCAAACTTAGAAGAATTTTTAAATGTAGCAATAGAATTTGAAGAAGAATCTGCAGATAATACACTTAGTGAATTTCTAGAAGGGATAACATTATCTAGTGATTTAGATAATTTAGAAGAAACAGATGATGTAGTAACTTTAATGACATTACATAGTGCTAAGGGACTTGAGTTTCCTGTGGTTTTTATGGTTGGCCTTGAAGAAGGAATATTTCCTGGATATAAATCAATTGGAGAGACAAAAGAATTAGAAGAAGAAAGACGTTTATGCTATGTAGGAATTACAAGAGCAAAAAGATATCTATTTTTAACATGTAGTAAAAAACGTACTGTTTTTGGTGCAACAAGTTGTAACCCAGTTTCACGTTTTGTTACAGAAATACCAAGTGAATTACTAGATGGCTATGATGAATTTATTGAAAATAAAAAGCAAGAGAATGATATATTTGCAGACTCAAATTATAGTTGGTCATATGGAAGTAAAAATTCTGGAAAAATAAAAAGTTATAAAATTGATAAACAAGATATTAAAGTATCAGCTAAAGATACGAATACAGGATTTTTTCAAAGAACTGCAGAAAGTTTTTTAAACTCATTAGCTAAAAAACAGGCGAATAATTCAGAGGTTGATTTATCTAGGTATGAGGCAGGTGTTAGAGTATATCATAAAAGGTTTGGAGAAGGTACAATCTCATTGGTTGAGCCTGAAGGTGAAGATTTAAAAGTAGATATAGATTTTGATAAAGTAGGACATAAGAGACTTATGGCAAAATTTGCAAATTTAGAAATAATTTAAACTTTGGGGATTATCCTCAAAGTTTTTTTATCTCTATTAGGAAAGTCATGCAGACTTTCCTAATAGAGAAAATACGTTATTTTATTATTGAATAAAACTAAAAAAAATGGAAATAATTAAAAAAGAATATGATTGGAAAACAAATTTCTTTTATTAATAATTTTAATTTGTTTCTAATCTAATAAAAAGAAAGGAATGATTAAAAATGGCAGACTTAAATCAAATGGAATTACAACATTTAAGACATCTTATAGGAGCTCATGAAACAGCATATCAAAAACTAAACACATATTCATCACAAGCAGTAGACCCACAAATAAAACAATTATTTACAAAATCAGCACAAGACGCTTTAAATACAAAACAAAAATTGATGACATTTTTAAATAATTAAGGAGGAGAAAGATTATGGACGAGAAAACAATGGTAAATGATATTTTGGCTGGAGTTAAGT
The DNA here is from genome assembly GCA_944388015.1 of uncultured Clostridia bacterium. Taxonomy (GTDB): domain Bacteria; phylum Bacillota; class Clostridia; order TANB77; family CAG-508; genus CAG-269. The sequence continues at coordinate 8,682 of CALXHD010000008.1, forward strand.
CAGATTTAACTGCGTATCAAACAGCTATATCAGAAGCAGAAAATATAGGACTCAGACAAACATTTCAACAAATAAGAAATAATGATGAGAGTTTTCAATATGAGTTATTTAAAATAGCACAAGCAAAAGGATATTACGTACCAGCTCAAAAAGCAACTGTTACAGAAGTAAATAATGTTAAAACAGAATTAAGCTAATAAATGAACAAATCGGAAAGCCTTAAAATTTTCAACATTCAGCGTTTCTCTTTGGCTTTCCATTAATAGTTTAAATACAATGAAAAAAAAAATATCCGTAATGAGAAAGAGTGAAAATGGAAGAAAAAAAGAGTAATATAAAAAAAAACAAAATATTATACTAATATTTTAGGGAAATATAACTTGCAAATAAAAAAAATATACTATATTATAACATCAAACGTACAAAGGAGATATGATTTATGTTAAAGAAAGTGATTATACATGCTAGAAAATCTATCAAATTTACAATATTATTGGCAATATCAGTTTTTTTAATTATAGGGATAGTTACATATTTTTTTAAGCCGACATATAAAGTAATTATAGGGGACGAGCTAGTAGGATATACTTCAAACAAAACTCAATTACAAGCTAAAATAAATGATTACATACAAAATGGAGATGGACAAAGTGTAGCATTTGTGGAATTAGATAAATTACCTGAATATCAGTTGTGTTTACTTAAAAGAGGAATTGTAACAAATGATGATGAAATATATGAAAAGATAAAAACAACAGGAACTTCATATTATAGATATTATGCCGTTTCACAAAATGGAGAAGAAAAGGCATATGTTGAATCATTTGCAGATGCAGAAAATATAGTAAATAATTTAAAAGAAAAACAGAGTAGTAACATAGAACAAATAGCAATATCTGAAAAATATGAAACAAATTTACAGAATTTTACGAGTGTTGATGATGCTGTTAAACTATTATATACGGAACCAGTAAAAACAGCGACAAACACAGTGACAAATAAAGTAGATACATCATATAAGGTTTCTAGTACAAAAGTTAATCTAGGGATATCACTTATAAGACCAATTTCAGGAATTATTACATCACGTTTTGGAGCATCTAGTAGAATTAGAGCTTCAAATCATACAGGACTTGATATTTCTGCATCTACAGGTACTCCTATAAAAGCAGCAGCGTCAGGAACTGTTACATTTTCTGGAAGAAAAGGTTCATATGGATATATGGTAGTTTTATCACATGGAAATGGAGTACAGACATATTATGGACATTGTAGTAAATTATATGTTTCAGCAGGACAAACAGTGTCTCAAGGTGATGTTATTGCAGCTGTAGGTTCAACTGGTAACTCTACAGGACCACATCTACATTTAGAAATTAGAGTAAATGGAGTGGCATATAATCCACAAAATTATTTATATTAAAAAAAGAACTTTAGGAATTACCCTAGAGTTCTTTAATTTAGTTTGAAAAATATTTAAGTCCTATGTTAATAGCATTTTTCTTTATTACAACTTTTCCATGTTCTTTAAGTTTATTTTCAAAATATTTATTATGAGTACTAATTGTACTAAACTCTGATAGAAGTGAGTGAAATTTAATTAAAGATTTATGTTCTAAATTTATACCTGATAAAACAAGAAAATAAAGATTGTTATATAAATATAAAGAAGAATCTTTAATTAAACCACGCCTTGAAATTTGAGTGTGACTATTTAAATTATTACAAAAATCACAAAATGTTTCAAAATCTTTAAAACTATATATACAATGGTTACCACCTGGGGTTAAAGAATGTCTACGTTTTACTCTTAAAGTTTTTTTAGTAGAATTTAAAGGAACTTTTTCACTTTCTGTATTTTTTAAGACTTTATATTTTGTAATTGTAAATACCATGGAATCATCGCCAAAGTTAAAGGCTTCTATTAGTAATTTATGACCATCTGCATTAAATCCAGTTTCTTGTTTTGCTTTAGCTAATATCTCTAAAAATAAGCCTTGAGATTCAGCAGCTTTTGTCATAATAGTATGTAAATCTAAAGATGGATCTTTCAATTCGTCTTGTTTTATAATTATTCTAATTTTATCTTCTGTTAATCTTTCTATTTTCAAAGTATAGACCTCCTTATTACTACTATATTAATTATACTATATTTAGTTCTATATTTAAATACACAAATTATGGTAAAATTTTGTGTAAAAACTTCATAGATATAATATTAAAAATGAGTTTTTCAATATGTTTACATTAATATAGCATATTATAACAAAAAAATAAAGTAAAATGCAATAAATTACTTGAAAAATTTACAAATTCAATATATAATACGTATATCGATTTGAAAGTGTTAACCCGTAAGAAAAATTAATAAATGAAATAAAAGTGAAACAAATATATTATGTTTTAAGGATGTAATATAATTATTCAGGTTTATAGGTAGAGCCTTTATTGAAAACCTAAATATATTATACAAGGGTGGTAAAACAAAATGGCTACAAGAGATAAAAATATATGGATATTAATAGTATTTATATTATCAGGGTTAGTAGTAGGAGGATTATTAGGTAGATTGGCAAGTAGTGTGCCATGGCTTTGGTGGTTATCATATGAACAAGAATTTGGATTAAACAATCCATTAGTCTTGGATTTAAGTATTTTGAAATTAACATTTGGACTAGTATTTAATATTAATGTAGCTAGTATAATAGGTATGATACTTGCAATATTTATCTACAAAAAAATATAAGGGACAATCTAATGCGAGAAAGGACTATTTAAATTGTCATTAAAGATAAAGGATATGCCTGAAGCGGAAAGACCATATGAAAAATTAGAATTATATGGTGCAGAATATTTATCAAATGCAGAATTATTGGCAATAATAATAAAAAGTGGTACTAAAGAAGAGACTTCTGTGGAGTTAGCTCAAAAAATTTTAAAATTAAGAGAAAATGGATTAAAAGATGATTTATCATTCCTAAAAAAACTAAGTATTAATGATTTTATAAAAATAAAAGGAATTGGAAAGGTAAAAGCAATACAACTGAAAGCAATATGTGAATTGGCAATAAGAATGTCTAAACCAGCTAATTATAAAGGAATTATCATACGATCTCCAAAAGATGTTGCAGATATGCTATTAGATGAATTAAAAGACGAAAAACATGAGATATCAAAAATCTTTTTACTAGATAATAGGAATCGAATATTAAGAATCGAAACTTTAGCAACAGGTGGTAGTAATTTTGTGGATGTAGGTATAAAACAAATTATAACACTTTCACTTAAGGTAGAAGCAAATAAGGTTATATTGGTTCATAATCATCCAACAGGAATTTCAACACCTAGTGAGGCAGATATTAAATTTACAGACAAGCTATATAATGCATTGTCAATATTTGAAATCGATTTATTAGATCATATTGTTATAGGAAACATGAATTATGTAAGTATATATGAGCAACTACAAACACAAATAGAAGATTTGAAAAAGGATAAATCTAAACATTAAATTTTGGAAAGGAATCGTGATTTTATGAAATTATTTACATTTGGCTCAAAAGATATAGGAATAGACTTGGGAACAGCAAATCTATTAGTTACACTAAAAGGAAAAGGAATTGTATTAAAAGAACCTTCTGTTGTTGCGATAGATAGAAAAACAGGTAGAATAATGGCAACTGGTACAGAAGCAAAAGAAATGCTTGGAAGAACACCTGAGCAAATAAAAGCCGTAAGACCATTAAAAGATGGCGTTATAGCCGATTTTACAGCAACACAGTTAATGTTAAAAAACATAATCGAGAAGGTAAATAGACGCTATAATTTGGGAAAACCAAGAGTTGTAGTAGGTGTACCATCAGGAATTACAGAAGTTGAAGAAAGAGCAGTAGAAGAATCAGTTTTGCAAGCAGGTGCAAAAGAAGTATATTTAATAGAAGAACCAATGGCAGCTGCAATAGGAGCATCACTAGATGTAGCAGAGCCAAGTGGAAATATTATTGTAGATATTGGTGGAGGAACTACTGAAGTTGCGGTAATCTCTTTAGGAGGAATAGTAGTTAGTCATTCCCTAAGGATTGCAGGAGATGAATTAGATGAAGATATAGTAAATTATGTAAAAAGAGAGATGAACTTAGCAATAGGAGAAACAACTGCAGAACAAATAAAGATACAAATAGGTTGTGCAATGCCATTAATGACAGAAACAGATATGGAAATAAGAGGAAGAGATTTAACAGATGGTTTACCTAGAAATGAAAAGATAAGTTCTGTACAAGTTCAAGAAGCTATATCAGAGTCAATACAAAAAATTGTAGAAGTAGTAAAATCAACACTAGAAAAAACGCCACCTGAACTTGCCTCAGATATAATGGAAAAAGGTATAGTATTAGCAGGAGGAGGAGCATTAATCAAAAATTTGGATAAATTATTAAGTATGGAAACAGGAATGCCTGTATATGTTGCTGAACAACCATTAGATTGTGTGGTTAGAGGAACAGGAAAGACACTAGAAGATTTAGAAAATTTAAAAAGAGTTTTAGTAAATGCACGTAGAAGAAAATAAAGAAAGAAGGTTAATAGATGTATAGAGATAAAAAAGTAGCTATTTTAGGAATTGTAATTACAATTATATTACTGATTTTAGTTGTTATATTTTCAAATGGAGAGAGTAATACATCATTTTTTGAAAATGTTGCAAATAAACTAGTAATGCCAGTACAAAATGGATTGACATATTTAAAAAATAAACTAAATGGAAATGATACTTTTTTTACAGATATTAACCAACTAAAAGAAGAAAATGAAAATCTAAAAAAACAAAACAGTGAATTAGAACAGTCTTTAAGAGAGTTAGAAAATATAAAAACAGAAAATGAGACATTAAAAGAATATCTAGGCCTAACGGAAAAATATGGAGAGTATAAGACAATACCTGCATATATAATAAATAAAGATATTAGTAATTATTCAAAAACTATAGTAATCAATGTTGGCTCAAAAGACGGAGTACAGGAAAATATGACAGTTATAGCAGACCAAGGTTTAGTAGGACATGTTATTTCTGTAACAGATAGTACAGCAAAGGTGCAGACAATAATAGATACATCAAGTTCTGTTAGTTGTATGATGAGTACTAATAAAGATAGTATAGTATGTAAAGGTACATTAGAAGATAATTCGCAATTAAAGGGAATGTATATTCCAACAGATGCAGACGTTATTCAAGGAGATAGTATAGAAACTTCAGGTTTGGGTGGAATTTATCCAAAAGGGATACATGTTGGAACAGTAAAAAGTGTAAGTAATACAAGCAATATGATTGATCGATATGCAGTAATAGAGACAGCAGTAGATTTTAATAAATTAGATACGGTACTTGTAATAAATAGTACAACTCCTTAATAAGATGATACCCAAAATGTTATGTTTGGTTTGTCCTCTATTAGGAAAGTCAGAAAGGAATGATATTTGGTGTGAAAAAAGTACTAATAAATATAATATTTATTTTTATATTTTTTATAGCATATTTTCTGCAATGCAACTTTTTTAACTGGTTTACAATAGCAGGGGTAATGCCTAATTTATTTGTGATTTTGGTTATATGGATAGGCTTATTTGGAAATAAGTTTATGGGTGTCACATATGGAATTATTATAGGTTTTTTCTTAGATTATTTATTTAGAAGTAAAGTAGGTATAACAGCTATTACCTTAGGGATAGTTGGATTAGTAGCTAAAATTTTTGATAAAAACTTTTCTAAAGATAGTAGAATAACAATAATGTTAATAGTTGCATCACTAACAGCATTTTATGAAATTGCTTCATATTTTGCAAATTATATTGTTTTTTCTACTCAAATAGAAATTATTAGTCTTGCAAAAATTTTGGTAATAGAAGTAATTTATAACATTATTTTAACAGTTATATTATATCCACTTATACAAAAGTTTGGTTATTATGTAGAAAATGAATATAAAGGTAATAAGATTTTAACAAGATATTTCTAAATAGAAAAAATATATGAGAGGAGGTTAAAATGTTTAAAAGAAGAAATAAAAACAGGGTATATAATGTAAATACTAATTTAAGATTTAATGTTTTAACAGTATTTATGTATATAGTTGGAATTATTTTAATTGTACAACTTTTTAATCTCCAAATTGTTCATGGAGCAGAATATAGGGAGCAATCTAATACAAGATTAACAAGAGAGACAACTCTAGAAGCACAAAGAGGAACAATTATGGATAAATCAGGAAATGTACTTGTAAGTTCAGAAATGAAATTTGAATTAGAATTATATAAAACTAAAATAGATGATGCAACACTTAATCAATCTATATTAAATATTATTGCTGTTTTAGAAAAATATGGTGTAAGTTATCCTGATTCTTTTCCAATTACAATTAACCCATATGGATTTAAATTAGAAGGAGAAGATTTAGTTGATTGGCTAGACTATTATGGAATAAAAGAAAATGCAACAGCAGAAGAGGCGTTTAATGAATTTAAAGATAAATATGAAATTACAAATACAGATGTAGTAGAAGCTAGAAAAATAATGTGTATAAGATATGAAATAACTACAAAAGGATATAGTAGTACAAGAGCACTTACAATAGCTAAAGATATTCCAAGGGAAGCAGTCGCAGAGTTTTCAGAAAATAATAGTAAATATCCAGGAGTAAATATTGTTGTAACACCTGAAACAAAATATACAATGGGCTCACTTGCAGCAAATGTTTTAGGATATACATCAACTATAAGTGCAGAAGAATATAAAGAAAAAAAAGATACATATGATCAAGATGATATAATTGGGAAAACTGGAATTGAATATGTATTTGAAGAATATTTGAAAGGACAAGATGGAGTAAAACAAATAGACATGGCAGTTGATGGAACTATAACTGCTGAATATACAGCAAAAGAAGCAGTGGCTGGTTCAGATATAATTCTAACAATAGATGCTAATTTACAACAAGTAGCAGAACAAGCATTAGCTGAAAACATGCAAAAAATTAGAGCCGGAGGGTTTGGAAAAGCATATAATGTAATATCAGAAAGCTGTGTTGTAATGAATGTAAAAACAGGAGAAATACTTGCAATAGTAAGTTATCCAACATATAATCCATCAGATTTTATAGGTGGTATAAGTACAGAAAATTGGAATAAATATATAAATGATGAATCAAAACCACTAGTAAATAAAGCAATACAGGCTTCATATTCACCAGGTTCAATCTTTAAAATGGTAACAGCAATAGCAGGTTTAGAATCAGGAGTTATTAATGCAAATACACAAATAAATGATACAGGTGTATATACGAAATATGAAAGATATGGAACAAGAATGAATTGTTGGTATTATACAGATTATCATAGAGGACATGGATGGTTAAATGTCGTAGGAGCTATTGAAAAGTCTTGTAACTACTTCTTCTATGAAACAGCGGACAGAATGGGAATAGATACACTTGTAAAATATGCTAAATATTTTGGATTAGGAACAAAAACAGGAGTAGAATTACAGGATGAAACATCAGGTGTTTTAGCAAATCCTGAAACAAAAGCAAAATTACATCCTGATGAAAGTACATGGGGACCAGGAGATACACTAAATGCTGCAATTGGTCAAGGTGATAATGAATTTAGTCCTTTGCAAATGGCAAAATATATTAGTATGCTTGCAAATGGAGGAAATAAAATAGATGTAAGTATAGTAAAAACAATTAGAAATTCAGACGGAACAGAAGAATCAAGAGACAATATTAATAAATTTATTAAACAAAAATTAGGATTAGAAGATGAACAAGACCAAGATGTAACAATAAATTCTCAAAATTTAAAAACAGTTTTGGAAGGAATGAGATCTGTTACAGAAGAAGGAACAGCTGCAAGTATATTTAGAGATTTTGAGATTGCAGTAGGTGGAAAAACAGGGTCAGCAGAAGCTCCAGGAAATAAAGTAAATGCATGGTTTGCAGGATTTGCACCATTTGATGATCCTGAAATTGCAGTTGTTGTTATGGCAGAAAATGGAGGACATGGATATTATACAGCAGATGCGGTAAAACAAATTATGAGAGAATATTTTGGAATGAATTTAGAAGATGTAACAGAAGATGTAACTGCATATTCATATACAGAGAGTTTACGATAATCTCATGTAGAAAGGATAGGATGTATAAATGAGAAATATAATAAGTGTTCAATTAAAAAAAGGGGAAACAGTCTTAAAAATTGCACAAGATGCGGAACAAAGAGAAATAATACAGGTATTAAGAAAAAAATTACCGGAACTAAAAAAAATATATAAGAGTGAAAAGATTCCTATTAAGGTAACAGGAAAAGTGTTAAAAAATAGAGAAATTGATGAAATACAAAAATTAATAAAAGAAAAAATAGATGTAGATATTGATTTTGATATGCCAAAAACTTTGGGATTATCTAGTATAAAAAGAACATTTGAACAAGCTACAATCATTTCGGAAACAACGTTTCATCGTGGGTCTCTACGCTCAGGACAGAAATTAGAGATAGAAGGAAGTGTAGTAATATTAGGAGATGTGAATTCAGGTGCAGAGGTTATAGCTTCTGAAAATATAGTTGTATTAGGTAGTTTAAGAGGATTAGCACATGCAGGTGCAAAAGGAAATAAACAGGCAATAATTGGGGCAGGAACATTAGATACAGTTCAAATTCGTATAGCAAATATAATAAAAGAAATAGATAGAGATGAAGAGCCTTTACACAAACAAGCATATATTTATATTTTAGATGGTAAAATAGAAATAGAATAATTAATTAGTTATAATTCACAGCTATATAAAATAGATGTGAATTATAATATTATTCTATTAGTAAAAGAAAGAGAGCAATATATAAAAGCTGGTCATCTACTTGTTCTGTATATAAAAAAATTAATAATCCAATAATAATAATGTCATCTAGAAATAATTTAATACCAAATAAATCAAATAAAGGACTTTCTATGTTGGTAAAGCCTTCTGGGTGAAAAGTTAGTGGACCAATAGATGTCGGTAAAAAAGAGAAAATATTTGAAATAGTATTACTAGAGTTTTTAGCAATACTATTATTTTTTTGGTAATTATTATCACAATTTTTCTTAGGTTCTGAATTGGCATATTCATTTTGTTTATGATAATTATTAGTATAATATTGGTAATATCTGTTATAATTTGAGTATGGAAATCTCATAAAAGGGAATGAAAAAGGCATTTTAATTTGTATTCCTTTCTCGTTTTGGTTGGACATTATATTTAAATATGAAGAAGTTTTCTTTCATACTTAAGTATCCTCCTTATTAGATTCGTTTTTTGAATTTGTTTTGTTATTTAACATTTCAGCAATTTTGCTCATATTCATTAGATTTATATAATTGTCGATTTTGTCTTTCCTACTATTTCTCATATATGGCTTCAAAGAATTAAGAAGATTGCTTCTAGGATCATTACTATTTTTATTGAAAGTTGAAGCCATTTTCATAATAGAAGCCATATCAATATTGCTAAAATCAAAATTATTATTTTGATTGCCTTTATTTTCTTGTGATTCAAAGTTGTTATTTTGACTATTTGAATTTTGATTATTGTTTGAGTTATTTGATTGTGAAAACATTTTTGAAAAATTTTGAATCATTTCAGGAGAAATTTGAGAAATAGCCTCATTTATATTACCATTATCAACCATATTTTTTATGTTATTAATAGTATTTTGATCTATGTTTTCCAATATAAAATCATTCCTTTCTTTTTATTATAATATGCAATATATTAAAAAAGATGAACAAAATTTTTATAAAGAATTATACTGATACAAAAAATACTAGAAAATTATATTTTTGTTTTTGATGAATAAAAATGTGTCTAAAATCTTCTATCCCCAACAAAAGGAGGAATAATAGGTATATTTTGTAATAAAAACTTAATATTTTTATTATAAAATTCCAAAAAAGAATTTCCGTAGACAAAAAAACAAAAAAATTTACATAAATACTTAAAAAATAACAAAAAAAGATTGAAAAATGCTAAAAATGAATGTATAATATATAGTAGAGATTATATAAAAATATAAGTGGGAGGTTTCACCATGAAAGCAAAATTTTTAAAAATATTTCTAGCAATGTTGTTAATAATTACATTAACATCAGCTAATTTTATTTTAATTGGTTTTAATAGTATTTCTTATGCTGTAGAAAAACTAAGTGAAGATAAAAATACTAGTCATAAAAACATTGAATTTATGGCCTATTTTAAAGATGATTCTCAAAATGAAACAATAAAAAGTTCGACTACAACAGAGAAAACAGATTTAAAACTATATTTTAATGTAAATGTAAAACAAGAAGGATATTTTGATGGAAAAATAACTTTAAAAGATTCTAATTTCAAATTTAAAACAGATACTGAAAATGAAAGAATTCAAAATATCACAGAAGATACAATTACATTAAATCAAATAAATGCAGGAGATATAGTTGAAATACCAGTTGGTATTGAACTTGTAACAGATACATCTTATGATATATCTTTATTAAATGCGGAAAGTAAACTAGAACTTACAGGAACATATAAAGATAGTACAGAAAAAGATATTACTGTAACAGGAACAAGAACAGTAAATTTAAAAATTACAAGTCCATATAATACAGAAAATAATGGCATAGGGTTAGAACAAAAGGTATTAACTAATAAGGTATTTAATTATCAAGGAGGAAGTTATAGAATAGTACAATTACAAGTAGAGTCATCTCTTGATAGAAACTTATATCCTATTAAAACTTCTGAACTTGAACTACAAGCTCCAAAACTTGCAGATGGGAAATATCCAATGACAGCTATTGTTCAAACTCCTGAAACACTTGCAACAAATGGAAAATCAATATCAGACGAAGACTACAAATATGATTCTGAAACTGGTAAAACAATAATAACAATAAAAAATGAAGAAAAAGACGGAAAAGTTGTATGGAACAAAGCAGGGACAGATAAATATATTGTTACATATCTATTTGATAGTACAGAGTTACCAGTAGAAGAAAATATAAAAGCAAATTCAAAAATATCATTATATGATGAAGAAAATACTATTATTTCAATGGAAAAAGAAATAACAATGCCTTCACAAGAATTAGATGCTATTATAGAAACAAATGTAGAAAATTCAGAAAATGAAATATATAAAGGAAAGATATATGAAGGAATAGATAGAGAGTTTACTCAAAAAATAACATTACAAGTAAATTTGAATAATATTGCTGAACAAATAATATTAAGAGAAGATTTTTCTAGATTAGGATTATCTAATGTATATACTAAAAATATAGTGATAAATCGTGATAATATGCTTTCAGTTTTAGGTGAAGAAGGAACTATAACCATATTAAATAAATCTAATAATCAGGAATTAACAAAAATAAATAAAGACACAGAACAATCTGATGGAAATATAATATTTAATATACCTGATGGAATAGCAGAAATAGTTATTTTAACAAGTAAACCTGAAAAAACAGGAACAATAGAAATGACTACAACAAAAGTTATAAAAGCTAATGATAGAGATACAGTAAGAGCTATTCAAGAAATGCAATATGGATTAGAGACTACATATAAAATAGGAGAAACTGAAACAAGTAAACAAGGAATTACAAGATCAATAAAATTATTAGAAACACAAACAACTGCAACATTACAAGTTAATAAAGATGAATATTCTACAATGGCAACAAACGAAAATGTAGAATTTAGAGTTGTACTAAATAGTAATAATGAAAAATATGAATTATATAAAAATCCACATATTCAAATTACTATACCAAAAGAATTTGAAAAAGTTGAAATAACCTCAATTAATTTAGTATATGAAGATGAACTAAAAATTAATCCTGAAACAGCAAGAATAGAAGGAAATGTAATATATCTTGACTTAGAGGGAGAACAAACATCATATAAAGAAACAGCAATAGATGGCGGAACAATTATAATTACAGCAAATCTAACAACAAATAGAAAACAGAAAAATTTGGATACCCAATTTACACTAACATATACAAATGAAAAAGCGGTTAATTTTGCAAATGGAGGAGCAAATGGACAAGAAACAAAACCTATAAAAATAGTATCATATGCAGGATTAATTACTACAAATAAAATAGCAGAATATAATCTAGAGACAGTCAATAATGAAGGTGCAGACACAGCTAAATTACAACTAGCAACCGAAAGTAAAAAAGCTACAGTTTCTTCTGAAATTATTAATAATAAAGAAGCAACGATAACAAATGTAAGAATAATAGGAAATTTTCCAACAGAAGATGCTATAGATACAAATACATTAAGAACAGCCGTAGATGGATTACAAGTATCAGGAATTGATAGCTCAAGGATAAAAATTTATTATACAGAAAATTCAAATGCAAATACAGATTTGCAAGATACTACAAATGGTTGGAAAGAAATATTAGATAGTGGAATTAATGTAAAAAAATATATGATTGTTGTAGATCAACTATCTGATTCAGAGGCATTAAGCATAAGTTATAATTTAGCAATTCCATCTAATTTGGAATATAATGAATCATTACAAGAAGGTTATACAGTATATTATATAAATGAAGCTTCTATTGAAGAAACAATGAAGGCTAAAGACCTAAGACTAGAAACTGGAGCAGGACCAGTAGTGGAAGTTTCACTTAATGCTAAACTTAATGGAGAAAATGTGGAAGTAGTACATGAAGGTGAAGCAATAACATATGAAATAACAGCTGAAAATACAGGTTCAGAAGAGGTTACAAACTTAAAACTTGTAGGTACTGTTCCTGAAGGAACAACACATGTTACAGAAAAACAACCTGAAAAGGGAGTTCATATGGAAGAAGGATATGATACATATCCTGATCAAAAAACAGTTGAATTCACAGACATAAAATTACAACCAGGAGAAAAAGTAACAAAGACATATTTAGTTAGAGTAAATACTGGAATAGCAGATACTATAGAAAATGTACAAAACCAAGTTCAAGCTAATTATGGAGAAGCTGTAAAAACATCTAATACGGTTGAAACTAAGATTGAAAAAGGTGAAATTTCACTTGAAATGTTAGTAGTTGATGGATTTCATGCAGGAGCAAATGAATTTTTGGATGTAGGATATTCTTATAAATATGCTATTTTAGTAAAAAATATATCAGGTAAGGACTTAAAGAATGTTAAGGTTAAAGTAGATTGTCAAAATGTAGGAATAGATTTTGTAACTTACGTTGATGCTGAAAACAATCAAACTTTTGTTGATGGACAGGTTGAATATATTATACCTGAACTAAAAAAAGATTCTTACGGAAAAGTATGTTTTACAGCTATTGTAGAACAATTTACAGGGGAAGAATTCAGAAATGTTATTATAGGAGCGATAGGTACTGTAGATGATACAAATTACTATTCAAATCAAAGAATAAAACCTGCTAGAAGAATGCTAATTGATGTAAGTAATGTGTCTTTAAATGAAAATCAATATGTAAAATTGGGAGAAGAGATTACATATCAAGTGACAGTAACAAATAATGGTACTACAGATGCACCTTCTATAACGTTAGTTGATAAATTGTCAGAATATATAGAATTAACTGGTATAGAAGTTGATGGAACAGAGTTAACAGAAGAGCAATATATTTTTTCAGAGAATTTAGAAGGAACAGGAAATACCATAACAATTGAGGATACATTGTCAGCAGAACAAACAAAAGTATATACAATCAAAACATGTGTTGTACAATCATTACCGCTATTTACTGAAGTTATAGAGCTAAACAATATAGCAAGTGTTTCCGTATATGCAGTTGAGACTTCAAGTTCATCAGTTAAACATTTATTAGAACCAAATGCAACACAAGATGATATTGATAATACAGAAAATTCTGATGATTATGTTCCTGATGAAGATGACAATACAGATATTGATGATGGAACAGGTGATAATTCAGACAATAATAACCAAGATGGAGACAATACAAATAATAATGTTACTTATAAATTAATTTCAGGTAATGCATGGTTTGATCAAAATGAAGATGGTAAATATGATGAAGAGGAGCAGGCATTACAGGGAATAACAGTTAGGTTATTTAATGTAGAAACAAATACTTATCAGACAAACTCAAATGGCGAAGAAATAAAGGTAACAACAAATGAAAGTGGATTATATACATTAAATGCACCAAAAGGAAAGTATATTATAATATTTGAATATGACACAAATAAATATACATTAACATCATATGAATCTGAAGGAGTTTCGGACGATGTAAACTCAAAAGCTTTAAATAAAGATATTACTATAGATGGAAATGTAATAAATGTAGATACAACAGAAATAATTAATGTTGAAGATGAAAACATATCATATATAAATATAGGACTAAAGGAGCGTAAGAGATATGATATGAAATTAGACAAAACTATAACAAGAGTTGTAGTTCAAAATTCAAAAGGAACACAAGCTACAGAATATCAAGATGCTACACTTGCAAAAGCAGAAATTGATTCAAAATTACTAAACGGAACAAGTGTTGTAGTAGAATATAAAATTAAGGTAACAAATGAAGGAGAAATCGCAGGATATGTAAGAAAAATAGCAGATTATATTTCAGCAGATTATAAATTTAGTTCAGAACTTAATAAAGACTGGTATCAAACAGATTCTGTACTATACAATGATAGTTTAGCAAATGAAAAAATTGAACCAGGTGAAAGTAAAGAACTAACATTAATACTTACCAAACAAATGTCAAACAATAATACAGGATTAGTAAACAATACTGCAGAAATAGTAGAAAGCTATAATGAAAATGGATTGTCAGATGCAGATTCAACCGAAGGAAACAGGGCAAAAGGAGAAGATGATATAGGATCAGCAGATGTTATCTTAAGTATAAAAACAGGACAAGTTGTAGCTACAGTCTTAGTTGTACTTACAACAGTGGCTATAATTGGAGCAGGAACTTACATAATAGTAAGAAAGTTTATAAATAAAGAGGTATAATAATAGAAAGGAGAGATTTAAAAATGAGTAAATTAAAAAGAAATATTTTAACAGTAATAGCGTTAATTATAGCCTTCTTTGTATTAATACCTAACACCTCAAAAGCAATTGAATATGATAGCTTTGCTGACATATTAAGGGCAGGAAGCGATGCTGTAGGAAATACTATAAAAGCGAATCAAAATGCAATGAATAATATTTCTAGACTATTTTGTATAGATCATGGTACTGCAATGGAAACGGCTACATATCAAATTAAAAAATATGTAACTATTACGGGAAATACTGCAAAAGTGTATGGAGGAAAAACATATACAAGTACTACAAATGGTAAAATGGCATATATTTTATCAAAATTCCAAGGATATAGTGGTACATTTCCAAACTATAGTGGTTCTCAACTTTGTGTGTATCAAATCGTTAATAGTTGGCTTTCAACTGTAGGATTAAGTAGTTGGGCAAATGGTAATAATAACGGAATGTTAAATCCGAATATGCCTAATTATAAAGAAGGTATAAAAATAATGGAAGCAGCAGAGGATTATGCTGCAAGTATTGGAAAAGCTGATACTAGTGATATAAAAATAGATGATGCGTATAATTATAGCCCAAGTAATAAACCAAATGTTACAATATCTGGTAGTACAGTGCTAGTTGGACCATTTAGATTTAGTTATACTGGAACATTATCTGCACTTAAAGTACAAGACCAAAACTCTAATACAATTTCATCTGCAGCATTTGTAAAAATTGAAAATGGTAAACAAATAACTACTGGAGTAAGTGGGATTAAAAGTAATACAAATTTCTATATTAGATTTAATGCAAGTGCTGGGGTAACAGCTATTAAATTAAGACCAACAATAACAATATCAAGCGGAAAAATATATGAAGCAGAAGTATGGCTTTTAAACTCTGGTTCTACTCAGAATTTAATGTATTATGATGTTTCTTCAAAACCGGACACAGGAAGTAAGTCTTTTGCCTTTACATTTAGTATTACAACAGGATTAGGAATAGAAAAAGTTGATGAAACAGATTCTAATATAAAATTACAAGGAGTTAAATTTAAATTAAAAAATACTGCAACAGGAAAATATGTAAAGCGTACTCCTGAAAACCCAACAGATAGCAATTATACAATAACATATGTAAATTCAAGCCAAGCAACTCAATTTACAACAGACAAAAATGGTAGAATATATATTGGAAGATTGGCACCAGGTCCATACCAATTTGAAGAAATTAGTAACCCAAATTATGGATATGAAGAAAATGGTGGAAAGATTGTATCACAAACTATATATCCAACTACTGTATTTAATTCATCAACAGATTATGAATATGTTGGAAATAAAAGATATACTATAGATCTAAAAATTAAAAAAGTTGATATATATGATACATCAAAAATACTTCCAGGTGTAGAATTTATAGCATATGCAAAAGGAAAAGGACAATATATTGCTACACTAAGTGAAAATAAATGTACATATACATCAGATCCTAATAAGGCAATGAAGTTTACAACAGATTCAAATGGTGAATTAATTATAAAGAAAGTACCAATAGATACATATATTTTAACTGAAGTTGGTAATCCAAATAATATGTATGAACCAGGGGAACAATTTGAGATACAACCAATTGAAGACCAACAAGTATTGAAAAATACACCTGTATATATACACTTATCTGGATATGTATGGGAAGATATACAAAGTTCAAAAATGTCTTTAAGAAATGACTTATATAGAGATAATGCATCAGATGATGCAGATACTAGAGTACAGGGTGTTAAAGTATATTTAAAAGACAGATCAGGAAATATAATTAGAGAGACTACAACGAATGGAAATGGTGAATATAAATTTGAAAGAGTAAAAATTGCAGATTTACCAAATTATCATATTGAATTCGAATATAATGGACTAATATATGAAAATGTAGGAATAAATTTAAATAAAGATAATGGATCAAAAGCATCAGAAGGATCTAGTAGGGATTCATTTAACAATAAATTTGCAAGAATAGATCCAAAAACAGAATCATCTGTACAAGCTAAAGATTCAGCAGGAAATAACACTTATGAAGTTAAATATAATTTAAATAGATCTCAAGCGAGAGCAGATGTAATTGAAAATATATCAGATTACCCAATAATTGCAAGTACTTCAAATGCAGGGTTTTCACTACAACCTGACGAGGAAGATTTAAAACGTTTAGAGGTTATGAATATTAACTTAGGTATATATAGAAGACCTCAAGTAGATTTGGCATTAACACATGATTTAGACAATGTTAAGGTAAGTATAAAAGGAAGAAGCCATGTATATAAATATGAATCAAGATTTTCAGGAGGACAACCTAATGAAGATGCATGGAATGTAGGTGTAAGCTTTATAAACAAATATGGAGATCAAACATATTTAAGACCTATTTATAGAGCAGATGCAGAGTATAATGACCCAACAAATCCAGATAACAACTTAAAGGTATATTTAACATATAAAATAGCTTTAAGAAACGAATCATCTGTAGATGCAAGAGTAAATAGTATTACAGACTATTATGATAGTAGATATACATTAAGTGCTGTTGGCTCAACAGTAGATGGAAATGGACAAATATCTGATGGAGGAAAGTATAGTACACAAGGTGGATCAAGTGTTGGCAAATATAGTAGTGTAGATATTACTCTTAATGAGACATTAAGCCCACAACAAATAAAATATGTATATGTACAGTTTGAATTATCAAGACAAAATGTATTAAACTTATTAAATAAAGCAGATTCAGATGAAAATTTAGAGAATTTGGCAGAAATAACATCATATACATCATATAAAGATTCAAAATATTATGCTTCAGTTGATATAGATTCTGTAATAGATAACGTAGAAGTTGGAAACAAAGCAGAATATGAAGATGATACAAAATCAGCACCAAGTGTAGGACTAACAATTGCAAATGCTAGACAGGCAGGTGGAGTTGTATTTGAAGATGAAATTATTGATTCATTACTTGCAAGTGACAATATACGTGAAGGTGATGGAAAATATGATTCTTCAAGAGAAAAATTAATATCAGGTGTAACAGTTCAGTTAATGGTTGTAGATGACTCAGGAAATGTTACTGATGAAGTAGCACAAGTATATGACGAATTGTCAGGAACATGGAAAGATGCTAAATGTGAAACAGAGACTACAGATGGAACATATACGATAACAGGATTTTTACCAGGTAAATATGTATTAAGATATACTTGGGGAGAAGGAATATCAGTTGATGGAACAGAATATGTAGATGTTTTGGAAAATTACAAAGCAACAGTAATTGATCAATCAAGATATAACCAAGAAATGTCAAATCCATATTATTATCAAACAGCAAAAGGACAACATCTATCACATGCTATTGATGACTATTCTGTAAGACAACAAGTAGATACTCAATTAAATAGTCATAATGGTGGAACAAATAATGGATATAACCATAAAACTGAAGTCACAATTGATAAAATTACATCAGAAACACCTATTATGCAATTCAATATAGAATTTAATGATAGTGATTTAGACAGTTTAACATATCAAGATGTAACAGGTGATGTAAGATTTGAATTAGATGGAATTGACTTTGGTATAATAAGAAGAGCAGTACAAAGTATATCATATGAAAAGAGAGTAGGACATATTAGTATTAAATATCCTGATGGAAGAACAATTATAGATGCAGATATTAATGCAGATGGAACATTATCAGGACAAACAAATTACTTGACATATATGAAACCAACAGCAACTGCAGGAGGATTTGTAAAAGCAGAACTAGATGCAGAAATAATGCAAAATGCACATGTAGAAATTAGATATGACTTTACAGTAACAAATACAGGAGAGGCAGATTATGCATCAGAAGGATTCTATAACTTTGGTAATGGATATTATACATCAATGGGTTCAGCCGGAGAAACACAAAAAGCAAATGACCTTATAACAATATCTCCATCTAAGATTGTAGATTATCTAGACAAAGATGTTACATTTAAAGTTAATGATGAAACAAACACAAGATATGGATGGCAACAAGCAACAATAGATGACTTAAGATCAGCAGAAATTGTTTTAGGTTCAGTAACAGATTCTGAAGAAGTAATAAATTCAGCTATATATGTTACAGAATACTTGAAAGATTCTAAAATTAGACCAAAAACAACTAGTGCGACTACAGCAGGAACAGGTACTGTAGAAATGGTTGCAGAAAAACAATTATCTTCAGGTCAAGATGCAAACTTCTCAAATGATACAGAAGTGGTATTATGTGATAAACCAGGAGGAAGCAAAATTACATCAACACCAGGTAATTATGATCCAACAGATTCTACAACATATGAAACAGATGACTCAACTGCAGAAGAAGTTATTGTTACACCTAGTACAGGTCTAAATAAGAACTATATAATTATTGGAACTATTGGATTATTAGCATTAATAACACTTGGAGTAGGAATATATTTCATTAAGAAAAAGGTATCATAGTATAATTAAAAGTGTATAAGTTCTATATAGGAAAACTAGTATTGTTTTCCTATATAGACACAGAATACAATAGGTTTACCAACTTAAATAGGGATTTTTGATAATCACATGATTTCAAAAATCCCTATTTGTACTCTATTAGGAAAGTCAGCATGACTTTCCTAATAGATTAAACACATTGCACACAAATTTATTTCATAAATTTGGCGCAGAACAAATTAACGGAAAGCCAAAGAGAAAAGTTAAATTATTGCAAATTTTAAGGCTTTCCGATTTGTTCT
>CALXHD010000009.1 GCA_944388015.1 uncultured Clostridia bacterium
ACCCATTGAAATTTGGATCAACTATTGCTCTTGTTATTTCTCTTGCTCTGTCTGGTCTAAAGTTAAAGAATATTACTGAGTCGTTATTTTCTATTTTAGCAATAGGTGTGTCACCATTACATATTACTGTAGGTTCTACAAATTCGTCAAATACCTCTTTTTGATATGAATCTTCTATTGCTTTTATTGCTGATGTTTCTTTTATTCCTTCTCCTTTTACCATTGCATCATAGCTTTTTTGAACTCTTTGCCATCTTTTATCTCTATCCATGCTATAAAATCTTCCTGAAATTGTTGCAATTTTACCTATTCCTTTTTCATTCATTTTGTCTTGAAGTTTTAATATATAGCTTTCTCCTGAAGCAGGTGGAGTATCTCTTCCATCTAAAAAGCAGTGAACATATACATCTTCAAAGTCTCTTCTTTTAGCCATTTCTAATAATCCATATAAGTGACGTATATGACTGTGTACTCCTCCGTCTGATAATAGTCCTAATATGTGTAATTTAGAATTATGTTTTTTGCAATTTTCTATAGCATTTATAAATTCAGGATTTGCAAAAAAGTCTCCTTCTTCTATTGATTTTGTAATTCTTGTTAATTCTTGGTATACAATTCTTCCTGCTCCTATATTTGTGTGCCCTACTTCAGAATTTCCCATTTGTCCTTCTGGTAACCCTACATGTAATCCGCTTGTATATATATCTGTATTTGGATATTTCTTCATTAGTTTATCGATATTAGGTGTTTTGGCAAGTTTTATTGCATTTCCATCTTTATTTTGATTGTCTCCAAACCCATCTAAAATCATTAACATTGTTACTTTATCTTTCATAGTAAAATCCATTCCTTTCTTGCTTTGTTTGTAAGGTACATATAAATATGAAAGTAATTCCTTTCAAACTCAACCTTGCTTTTGTTATTTATCGTAATTTACTATTTTAGCAAACTCTTCTGGATTTAAGCTTGCTCCTCCTACTAATCCACCGTCAATATCTGACATATTAAATAATTCTTTGCAGTTAGTAGATTTTACGCTTCCTCCATATTGTATTATAACTCTGTCTGATACATTTTGTCCATATATTTGACTAATTTTATTACGTATTGCTTTTATTGAATTATTTGCATCTTCACTTGTTGCTGTTTTTCCTGTTCCTATTGCCCAAATTGGTTCATATGCAATTATTGTATTTTGGACTTGTTCAGTTGTAAGTCCTTCTAATGCTTTTTCTGTTTGATTTGTTATTATTTCTTCTGTTTTGTTTGCTTCTCGTTGTTCTAGTGTTTCTCCTACACATACTATTGGTTTTAATCCATTTGCAAATGCTGATTTTATCTTTTTATTTACATCTTCATCTGTTTCGTTATAATATGTTCTTCTTTCTGAATGTCCTATTATAACATATTCTATTCCTACAGATTTTAACATAGATGGTGATACTTCTCCTGTATATGCTCCTGTTTCTTCATAATGCATGTTTTGTGCCCCTATTTTAATATTTGTTTTTTGTGCTGTTAATGTAGAATAAAATATATCTATATATGGAACACATAAGATAACTTCTGCTTCTGAATTTTTTACTAATGGTATTAATTTATCAATAAAGTTTATTGCCTCATTTGGAAGTTTATTCATCTTCCAATTTCCTGCTATTACTTTTCTACGCATATTTTAACCTCCTTTTTTATTTATCCATTAAAGCCTCAATCCCAGGTAATTTTTTTCCTTCTAAGAACTCAAGTGAGGCTCCTCCACCTGTTGAAATATGTGTCATCTTATCTTCTAGTCCTGCTTTTTTAACTGCTGCTGCTGAGTCTCCTCCTCCAATAATTGTAGTAGCGTCAAGATTTGCTAATACTTTTGCAATTTCATCTGTTCCTATTGCAAATTGTGGGAATTCAAATAGTCCTAAAGGTCCATTCCATACTACTGTTTTAGCTTTTTGCAATTCTTCACTATATATTTTTATTGTTTCTTCTCCTATATCAAATCCTTCCCAATCTGCTGGGATTTCAGTATATTTTACTGTTTTGCTCTCAGTATCTTCTTTATATTCTTTTCCTATTTTTGTATCTACAGGAAGCATTAGGTTTACTCCCTTATTTTTTGCTTTTTCCATTAATTCTTTTGCTAGATCTAATTTATCTAATTCGCAGATAGAATTTCCAACTTCATATCCTTGTGCTTTAAAGAAAGTATATGCCATACCTCCTCCAATCATTAATGTATCTACTTTATCTAATAAGCTATCTATAACTCCTATTTTATCAGATACTTTTGCTCCTCCTAATATTGCCATAAAAGGTCTTGCTGGATTATTTACTGCTTCTCCTAAGAATTTTAGTTCTTTTTCTATTAAAAATCCTGCTACTGCTGGTAAATAGCTTGCTATTCCTGTTGTTGAGCTATGTGCTCTATGAGCTGTTCCAAATGCATCATTTACATATATTTCTGCCATTGATGCTAGTTTTTTAGAGAATTCAGGATCATTATCTGTTTCTTCTCTATGAAATCTTACATTTTCTAATAGCAAAATTTCTCCTTCTTTAAGTTCAGATGCTTTTTTCATAGCATCTTCTCCTATTACGTCTTTTGCCATTATTACTTCTCTATCTAATAATTTTGATAATTCTTTTGCAACTGGTTTTAAAGAAAATTCTGGTTTGAATTCTCCTTTTGGTCTTCCTAAATGTGATGCTAATATTATTTTGCAGTTTTGTTCTAATAAATATTTTATTGTTGGTAGTGCTGCAATTATTCTTGTGTTATCTGTAATATTTTGTTCTTTATCCATAGGTACATTAAAGTCACATCTTACAAATACTTTTTTTCCTTTTAAATCAATATCCCTTACTGTTTTTTTATTCATTTATAATTCCTCCTTTTTGGATATTTATTTTAGTTTATCCATTTTTCTATTAGCAATACCATTTTATAACAAAAAGGAATACTTTTCAAGTATTCCTTTTAGATTTAATGATTATTTAGTTATTTTTTACTTGCAATATAACAAGCTAAATCAACTAATTTATTTGAATAACCCCATTCATTATCATACCATGCAACTAATTTTACAAATGTATCTGTAAGCATAATTCCTGCTGTTGCATCAAATATAGATGTATGGCTATCATGTATAAAGTCTGAAGAAACTACAGCTTCATCTGTATATTCTATTATTCCTTTCATTTCATTTTCTGCTGCATTTTTCATAACTTTACATATTTCTTCATATGTTGTTGGTTTTTCAAGATTACATGTTAAGTCCACAACTGAAACATCAACTGTTGGTACTCTAAATGCCATTCCTGTCAATTTTCCATTTAATGATGGTATTACTTTTCCTACTGCTTTTGCAGCACCTGTAGAAGATGGTATGATATTTGCTGAAGCTGCTCTTCCACCTCTCCAATCTTTTTTAGATGCTCCATCAACTGTTTTTTGTGTAGCTGTTGTACTATGAACTGTTGTCATTAATCCTTCTTTTATTCCAAAATTATCATTTATAACTTTAGCAAGTGGTGCTAAACAGTTTGTTGTACATGATGCATTTGAAACTATATTCATTTCAGGTTTATATTCTGTATTATTTACTCCCATAACAAACATTGGGGCATCTTTTGATGGAGCACTAATTATTACTTGTTTTGCTCCTGCATCTATATGTGCTTGTGCTTTTTCTAATGTTGTAAATACTCCTGAACATTCTAATACATATTCTACTCCTAATTCTCCCCATGGAATATTGTGTGGATCCATTTCATTATATACTTTTATTTCTTTTCCATTAACTACTAAGTTTCCATCTTTTGCATATACTTCTCCTTCAAATCTTCCATGTACTGTATCATATTTTGTCATATATGCCATATAATCTGCTGCGATAAATGGGTCATTTATTGCTACTACTTCTACTCCTTCTTTTGCTAATGCTGCTTGGAATGACAAATTTCCTATTCTTCCAAATCCATTAATTCCTAATTTTATTGACATTTTAAATTCCTCCTTTTGTAGATTTTATCTACTAATAATAGTATTGCCAAATTTTCTTTGGCAATACTATTTTATATCAATAATTATTACTTTTCAAGTGTTTTTTTGTATTTTATTCTAATGAAACCTTTTCAGGTTTAGCATCAAAAATATAATAAGAAATGTTTGTATTGTCTACATCTAAATCGAAATCGAAAATTTTATCAGGTGTTTCAGGTCTATCACTTCTAGGATTATTTATATTTACATTATAGTTTGTTTGTCCTTCATCATCTTTTACTTGATTTATACCTGTAAGTACAATAAAATGTTGTCCATTTGTAAATTGTCCCTTTTTTTGCAAAGAAATAACAGGTCTACCTTCTTGCAATGCTTTCTTAGCTTCTTCTTTATCAGTTGTAATTTCTACATTACCTACATTCCAATGATCTGCTGCTCCTTGAAAAATTTCTCCTGTTGAACCGTGTCCATTAAAATATGTGTCTCCATATTTTGGGTCATCACACCAATCTACGACATCTTGAATACTAACTTTTTCATCTGTTAAATAGCTTAATACCATAGCAACACTTGTAATTCCACATCCTGTATCACCAAAACCGTTTACGTGTTCATTTGTTCTTGCTTCATGTTCAGGATTTTTGAAATTTATTTTTTGATTATTTTGATAAAAATTAGGTATGTTCATTATTGTAGAACTATTTGCGGTGTTTTTTATTTGTCCACTATCTAATGCTTTAATGCTTAATACTGTAGTTTTTGGTAATTTTCCAGCCATACTTTGTATTTTGCCTCCTATATAACTACCTGTTTTTAAAAGGGTTCCTATGCTATTTTTGATTCCCTGTGTATCTCCTTCACTGAAATTTTTTATGTTTTTTCCAATATAAGATCCTATGCTAGATATAATGGCTAATCCTGCTCCATTAATTTTTATTTGTGCATTTATAAATTTATCTGCTAATGTCATATTTGCTTTTGATGCTTTATTAAATATACTATTTGATTTTAATCTTTTTATAGTTAGTCCGCTTAATAAACTATTAATAAGGCTTGCATTTGAACTTTCGGCTCTATTAAAATTGCTTACTGCTTGGTCTATCCAATTGCCTGCACTATTTGTTTTAGCCCTTATTCCTGAAACTCTTGAAGCTAAACTTTTTAATTTTCCTCCATATGCAAAATCACTTGGAACATTAATTGATAAAAGTTTTCTCCTTGCGCTATCTAGATTTCTTGATGCTCTTTGTGTATATATTTTAGCATAACTTAATCCACTTGTATTAATACTAAGCATTTCTTCATCTCCTTTATATTACTAAACTGCTAAGTGTGGCTTGTAAATTTCTTATTTCATTTTGTTTTTGTGTAATTTCATTACTTATTGAATTTATTTTTTTATTTGCCTCACCTATAATACTATTTAATTCTCCTATTACTCCTCCGAATTTCACCTGATAGTCCACTAATTTCGCTTTTTTTAGAGCTTGCAGTAATGCTTCTATAATTTTGTGATATTTTAGAATTGGCATTATTTAAATTTGATCTTGCACTTGATAATTGTGATATAACTGTTGTTATTCCACTATTCATTGCAACATATTGAGACTTTTTTTCATTTAGTTTAATAATTTCTGCACTTATTTGATTAATTTGTGCACTTATTTGTTCTCTTCTTGCTAGTATTTCTGCTTCATCCATTTTATACATCCTCCTCGTTCTAAAATTTATATTTAAGTGGATAATGCCATGAAATGGCTTATTTTTAATCTATAATTAGTTATTTTTTGATTAATCCATTAAGTTCTGTTTTAAATGTTTTTTCTTCATCATCTATTAGTCCCATATGGTCAATTCTAACTATTTGACTATGATCAAATAGACATATTTGTTCAGAATTCAAAAAACCTTCTGGATATATACATCCACTGTAATCCCATATTTTTGCTTCTTCGCTTTCTTTTAATTCAGCAGCACAAAATCCTGTAATCATTACTCTTTTCTCTGCACCTTTTAATAGAACTACTGTGCCTATTGGTAAATATTTTTCTTCACTTATCATATTAAATTTCATTCCTCGTACAATATATTTAGGTTTTTTTAATATGGGATTTACCTATAAACCTATAGTATTATTATGAACAAATCGTAAAGCCTTGTAATTTTCAATAATTTAACTTTTCATCTTTTGCTTTATTAATTTGTAGTATCATGTATGGCAAAACTGTAAATATTTTTAAGTTTACTATCCAAATAATTTTTCTAATACAATTATAAACATGGCATGTGACCAACCAAGCCCTATTACCCAATTAGGTTTTAGTGTATTATTGTCTATTTGTTCTCCTAAAAAATAGTGTTTACCACATGTTTTTACAACAAAATCAAAGGTTTCTTTTGCTTTTTTCTTTTCTCCACTTTCTAAATAATATAATGTCATCCATAAATTGGCTATTGGCCATGGATTTCCATTCCTATAATGATCTTGTTCAAATCTCTGATATCCACCTGTATATGTTCGTAGAGATAAATTTATTCTTTCCACTGTATTTTGTATTTTCTTTTCTTTTGGTTTAAACACTTTAAATGGTGTAACTGCTCCCAAAATACTAACATCCATCTTTTTATCTGTTGCATTTCTAACATATGATTTTTTATTATCATCATATAGATTTTCATTGATATATTTTTTTATTTCAACTAATAATTTTTGGATTTCTTTTTCATTTTTTTGAACTTTTTCTTCTTTTAATCTATTGTTTTCAAAGTCAGATATATTTTTTCCAAGTACTTTATAAATTTTTAAGATTGTTTCAAATGCAGAATATATGCTAGCTAAAGAATATAAATGTACATCTTCACACATTTCCCATAAATCATAGCTTATATGGCATTTAGTTCTTTTTGAGTTTTCTAATATTTCTTGTTTTACTATATCTTTATCATGTTCTTCTATACCATCTACTCCAAGCCAATCTTTTATGTATTTTTTTAAAAAGCTTATTCCTTTTTCACACATAGGAAGTGTTTCTTTTAAGAATTTCTCATTTTTTGTTTTTAAATAGTGTTCATATACCCCATATATAACACTTGCTGTTTCATCTACCTGATATCCCCATGATGGTGCTAGTTTTCCATCTGTATAAAATCTTTGTTCCCACATACCATTTTTGCTTTGTGTTTTTTTACAAAAGACTTTATAAAATTTTTCTGTGTCTTTTTCCATTTTAAGTATGTCCATTGCTCTACATATAAATACTGCATCACGTGGCCAACAATATGCATATCTTCCGCATTGTGTTCTTTGTTCATCTATTTCAGGAGATGCTATCACAGCTCCTGTGTCTTGGTTTGTTAATAATGGAAATAATAAAATTGTTCTTTTGTATATTTCATATATTTTTTCTTCATAGCTATTTTTGGGTTCTTTTATATTCAATCCATTATGTGATTTCACATATTTTCTCCAATATGATTTTAAGTTTATATATTCTTTTTCAAGGTCTAGTCTTGTTATTCTATCTATTTCATCTTCAATTGTAGAAATGTTTGTGTTTTCTCCTATAGCAATACATATATATATTTCTTTTTTATCACCTGGTTTTATTGTTCCTATGTCATAGCAGATACTACAATCTGATGACATTCCTATATAATCTTTGTCATATATTTCTCCTCTTTTTATAGTATTTGAACTTCCATTTATTTGGTGTTTAGATATATCATATCCTTTCGCAAATGTAGATACAACAAAATCATGTGCATATTGAATCATTCCATTTCTTATTACTTTTGCACTAACCATATTATTTGTATCTGTTAATAATCCTGAATGTATATAAAATTTTGTATCTAAATCTATTTTTCCATCATTTAAAAATGTGTACTTTTTTACCATTATATTTTCTTTTATTAAAATATAGTCTGTTTGTAACATCTTTAAATTAAAATAAGTATTTGTAATTTCTGTATTTAATATATTTGTATCTGTATCATAATATTGTTTATATACATTATTTATATCATCGTGTAAATATATTACATCTGATCCATTTATTTTTACTCCTGTATGATAATAGTCTATATATTGTCTATTATCTTTACATGGAAAGTATAATCTTTGTAACTCTCCCTTTTCTGTAAATGTTGCTAACATACTTCTGTTACCAATTATTGCTTCATTTAAATATTTATTTTCCATTAATAACCTCATTCCTCCATCTTATGTGAAAATTTTTATCCTTCTATAACATTCAAAATCTGTTTTTCTAAATCTTTTATTTTTTCATTAATTCTAAAAATATCTTCATCTCTTAATTCTTTATTATCCATATCTTGTCTTACATACATATCCATGTCTTTTATTTCTTCTTTTAGTTTTTCTAGTCTTGAAATTACTTCTGTTTTTAATGTAACCGGTATTTTTCTTTCTATTTTGTGTGTTAATGTAATTTGTTCATCTAAATCATATGTTTCTCCAAATGATGGTATTGTTACTGGAATATTTGCTTCGTCTATTATCTTTTTTTCTAATACACCTTGTGATTCTTCCTCTCCATGTGTTAAAAATATGTGTTTTGGCTTTTTTATAAATGAATATATAAAATTCATTAATCCCTCTTGATCTGCATGACCTGAATAACCTTCTATATATTCTACTCTTGCATTTACGGCAATTTCTTCGCCAAATATTTTTACATTTTTAGCTCCATTTACTATATTATATCCCAAAGTTCCTGGTGCCTGATATCCTACAAATAATATAGTGCTATTAGGATTCCATAAATTGTGTTTTAAGTGGTGTTTAATTCTACCTACATCACACATTCCACTTGCAGAAATTATTATGCTTGGTGTAGTGTCTTCATTTAATGCCTTTGATTCTTCTGTAGACATGGTAAATTTAAGTCCAGGAAATTCTAGTGGATTATCTCCTTTTGATATTTCTGCTTGTGTTTCTTCATCAAATAAATCCATGTTTTCTTTAAAAACTTCTGTTGCAGAAATTGCTAAAGGACTATCTACATATACTGGAGCTTCCATTAACTTTTTATATTTACGTTTAAATTCATCATCCTTTTTTATATCTTTTAGTTTATTAATTTCATATAATATTTCTTGTGTTCTTCCTACTGCAAATGATGGTATTACTACTGTTCCTTGTTTATCTAATGTTTCTGCCACTATATTTAAGAACATTTCTGCTTTGTCATCATTTCTCATGTGTAATCTGCTACCATATGTTGATTCCATGATTAGATAATCTGTGTCTTCTATCATTGTAGGTGAGTTTAGCAATGGTATATCGTTATTTCCAAGATCTCCTGTAAATACTACTTTTGTCGTTTTTCCATCTTCTTCTGCCCATAGCTCAATTATACTAGAACCTAACATGTGTCCTGCATCATTAAAACGTATTTTTATGTTTTCTGTTATATCTATTATTTCATCATATTGTACTGGTTCAAAAATCTGTAAACATTTGGCAGCATCTTCTGCTGTATATAGAGGATCTCTTGGCTCTTCTCCTTTACGCATTCTTTTTCTATTTTTCCATTCACTTTCCATTTCTTGAATATGTCCACTATCAGGTAACATTAATGCACACAAATCACATGTTGCTTTATGCGCATATATCTTATTTTTAAATCCTTCATTATATAATTTAGGGATTCTACCTGAATGATCTATGTGTGCATGTGTTAAAATCATAAAATCTATTTCTTGGGGATTAAATTCAAAATTTTCAAAATTTTCTTCTTCTAATTCTGCTTTACCTTGCCACATTCCACAATCAACTAAAAACTTTTTTCCTGCTGCTTCTACTAAATAGTTTGATCCTGTAACCGTTTTTGTTGCCCCTAAAAATGTAATTTTCATATTTACACTACCTTTCCTTCCTATAGCCTATTTATTTTTTTATTCAAATAATTTCTGCTTTTTATTAAGTTTTAATCCTGCTTCTTTTAAATTGATATCTTTTATATTATTCTGCTCCTTTTTTTCTTCAAATAAATCTTCATCAAATATTTGTACTTCATATTTGTCTTTATTTTTTACTATTTTAAATGATAATTCTTCTAATTTTATAGCTCTTAGTAATAAAATTTCTTTCCAAATAATATAAAAAATATCTTCATTTTTAGTAAAGTTTTGTATTATTTTTTCTTCTCTTGCTTTATTTAGCAGTTTTAATATTACTGGTTTTAAATATTTATCATCAAGAACTTCATATATTTTTGCTTCTCTGTTTATTGGTAATTGTACGTAATATCTTATTTCATATATAAGGTTTATAATATCTTGCTTTGTTTCTGCTTTTTTTATCTTTTTTTGAAAACATTTTAAAAATATTTCTTGGAATTTTATTAGATTTTTTTCTAATTCTGTTTCTATTTCTTCTGTTTCTAATATTTTTAGATATATCATTTTTTCTTTTAATTGTTTATTATATTCTACAAATTTTTTAGGGTTTAGTAAATTATTTTTTTCTTCAATTTTCTCATAAAGTTTTTCTCTTTCTTTTATCATCGTATTTGCTAAAACCCTCATACTAAATATTTTTTTGTCTAATGGTAATTTTTGGTTTCTTATTTTATATTCTTGTTCTAATAATTTTTTATCACTTAAAATTGTATCAATCTCTTTTATTTTATTTGCTAATTCTAGTTTTTCGTTTGTTGTTTTGATTACAAATTTTTCTCTATCTTTTGTATTTTTTAATTCTGTTTCTATTCTCTTTTTTTCTTTTTTATATTCTAGTACTTTTTTATCTTGAAGTTTCATTTCTAATAATATTGCAATTTTTATTAAAATATCAATTATTTCTTGTTTTATTTCTTTGCCATATAGTTTTGTTAATCTTTCTTTAAATTGTTCATAATAGTCAATTATTATTTCTTTATTATATATCCATTTATTTAGTAATTTATTTCCTACTAATATTCTTAGATTTTGGTATATAATATTATGTTCTATACTCTCTATTTCTGAACTTACGGTAGTCCATGAATATCCATTAAAATCTCTTAGTGGTTCTACTGAATCTATTGTATTTCCTATATTTAATAAATCTGATAATACTTCATTTATAAAGTAATATTCATTTGTTATTATATTATCTTTTTTTCCTATTTTCCATATTGCATATAGTAATTTTCTTTCTATTGGATAACATTCTATTTCTTTTTTGGTTTTATCAATAAAATATGTCCCGTTTTGTGGTATTTTACTTGTATTGTCATTCATTTTGATAATTTTTATTGATTTGCATTGACTATAAATAATTGATATTAATCTTTTGATATATTCTTCTTTTGTGTCTACATCAATTTTTACAGTTTCTACATCTTTGTATCCAGTTTCTATTTTATATAAAAGATTTAACAATAAACTTTTTACATTTTCTTCATAGTCTTTTTTCTCTAAAATTGCTTCTAGTTCATTGTTAAAATCTTTTTTTACAATCTTATTTATAAGATTTTCTTTTTTCATTTGAACCTCTTTTCTATTGTACTTCTTGTTTGCTCATTTTTAATTCATTTAACTTTTCTAGTGTCATTAGTACTTCTCTTGGTTTACTTCCTTGATATCCAGAGATAATTCCTCTTTCTTCCATTTGATCTATTATTCTTCCTGCTCTAGCATATCCTACTTTAAATCTTCTTTGTATAAATGATGTAGATGCTTGTCCTGTTTCTACAACTGTTTGTATTGCTTCACTTAAAAGTGGGTCTGTTTCATCATCTTGCTCTGATTCTGCCATAAGCTCTTTATCTGTTTTGTTACCATTTTCTATTGTTTCTAAAATATCTTCACTATATGTTGCTGTTCCATTTTGTTTTATAAAGTCTACTATTTTTTCTACTTCATCATCTGATACAAAAGCTCCTTGTACTCTCATTGGTTTTGGTGCTCCTGATGGGAAGAATAGCATATCTCCTTTTCCTAATAATTTTTCTGCTCCTACACTATCTAAGATTGTTCTTGAATCAACTTGTGAAGATACGGCAAATGCAATTCTTGAAGGTACATTTGCTTTTATTAATCCTGTTATAACATCTACTGAAGGTCTTTGTGTTGCGATTACTAAATGCATTCCTGCTGCTCTTGCTTTTTGTGCTAAACGACAAATTGATTCTTCTACATCTTTTGCAGCTACCATCATTAAATCTGCAAGTTCATCTACTATTATTACTATCTGTGGTAGTTTGCCTGCTCCTTCTTCTTTTTCTATTGCCTTGTTATATCCTTTTAAATCTCTTACTCCTTTTTGAGCAAATAGATTATATCTATTATCCATTTCTTGTACTGCCCATGCTAACGCACCTGCTGCTTTTTTAGGATCTGTAACTACTGGTATTAACAGATGTGGTATTCCATTATATACAGAAAGTTCTACAACTTTTGGATCTACCATTACCATTTTTACTTCACTTGGTTTACTTTTATATATTATACTTGTAATTATAGTATTTATACATACACTTTTTCCTGATCCTGTTGAACCTGCAATAAGTACATGTGGCATTTTCGCAATATCTGCAAGTTGTATATTTCCTGCTACATCTTTTCCTAATGCTACTGTTAATTTTGAGTCATTTTCTTTAAATTCGTCACTTCCCAATACTTCTCTTAAATGTACTGCTTCTTTTTCTTTATTTGGTACTTCTATACCTACTGCTTGTTTTCCTGGTATTGGTGCTTCTATACGTATTGTTTCTGCTGCCAGATTTAGTGCTATATCATCTGCTAAATTTGCTATTTTACTTACACGAACTCCTTCTGCTGGTTTTAATTCATATCTTGTAATTGCTGGTCCTACAGATACGTTTTCAACTTTTGCTGATACTCCAAAGCTATATAATGTTTTTTGTAATTTGGTTGCTGTATCTGTTAATGCTTTTGCTCCTCCTTTTAATGTCTTTTTAGGTGGTTTTCCTAATAATTCAAGTGGTGGATATTCGTAATGTTCATCTTCTACTACCATTGCATGTTCAAGTTGTAATACTTCTTTTGTTTTGTCTTGTTTTTGTTCTTCTTCTTGCTTAAATAGATTGTTTTCTATAACATCTGGTTCTATTTTTTCTTCTGCTATTTCTTGTTTATTCCCAAATAGATGTCTTTTGGTCTCTTTTGTTAGTGGTGTTAGGTCATCTTTACTATGGTCATATTTTTTTAATGGTTCATTTTCTTCTAATATTCTACCACCAAAGTTTATTTTTATTTGGTTTTCCATTCCTTCTGTTTGTTCTAATTTTTTGTTTAGCTTATTATATTCTTTATTTTCTTTTTGTATTAGTTCTTCATTTGAATGTAAATTTTTATTTTGCATTCTTTCATATTTTTCTTGTTCTCTTAATTCATGTCTCTCTTGTTTACGTTCTTCGTGTTTTTCTATCATGTCTTGTAATATTGTTGATGTATTTATTCCAAACATAAATACAATTAATAATACAGCGACACCTATACTTAATATTATTGCACCTACTACCCCAAGTAGTTTAACTAATGGAACTGCGATTGCGACTCCAATTGCTCCTCCACCTACACCAGTTGTTCCTATATTATATCCATCTTTTATAACTTCAGTAAATTCTTTATTTGGTATTAATTCTCCACTTGATATTTGAAATGTTGACATAAGTGTTGCAATTGCTATTAAAAAAATTACATATTGTGCTAATTTGTAATTAAGTTCTCTACTTTCCTCACTTGCTAATTTTATGGAAACTGCGAATATTCCAACTGGTATTACATATCTTATTATTCCCATTAGTCCACCTAGAACTTCTGTTAGTTTTATTCCTATTATCCCAGATTTTGTATATATTAAAACAGCAGAAAGGATACTTAAAATAAACAATCCAACTATAGCTATATCTAGCCTTGTTGCTTGTTTTTTAGTAGCTCTTTTTGCTGTTTTTTTCCTATTATATGTTCTTTTTTTTGCCATTTTATCATCCTCCGTTAGGAAACATTTATATAGGAAAAAAGAACACTTTTCTCCTATTTTAATTCCTTTCTACTATTTTGAATTGTTTTTATTGTATCTTCTATAGATATTTGCATTAGATTTAGTGCTTGTTGCATATCTGATCCTAATTTTTGTAGTGTTCCTGTTAAAACATCTTCAGTATTGCCAAGAAGATTATCAGCATATTCTTTTGTTCCTTTTGATATTTCTCTTGACATTTCGTTTGCTGTTTCTATAATTTCTGCTTTTTGATCATATGCTTTTTTGGTAATTTCGTGTTCATCTATCATTGCTATAATTCTGTTTTCGGCTTCTTTTACAATATCGTCTGCTTCTTTTTGAGCCTCAACCAATATACGTTGTCTTTCTTCTTTTACCCATTTTGCTTGTTTTAATTCGTCTGGAAGTTTTAAACGTATTTCTTTTAATAATTCTAATAATTCTTCTTTATCTACAATTGTTTTTCCTGAAAAAGGTAAATTTCTGCTCTTATCTAAAATATCCTCCAAAGTATCTAATAATGTAAATATCTCCATGGTTTTTCTCCTTTCTTAAACCAGTTCATCTTTTTGTACAAAAATTATACTAGCTCTACCATATTTTCTAATATCTGATACATATATGTTGCTTAATTTTGTTATTTGATTTTCTATTTCTTTTTCTCTATCTGTTTCTATTATTATTTTTGTTGTTTCTTTTAGTAAATCTTTTTTTAAAAGTAATTCTATTGCTTTTATTGCATAATCTGTTTTATATGGTGGGTCTATATATATTATGTCAGGCTTTTCTTGTAGATTATTATTAATAAATTCTTGATAATCTCCTTCATATAGTATTACTTGTTTTTCTGAATTTGTTTTTTCTATGTTTTGTTTGATTACTTTTATTGCTTTTTTAGATTTTTCGCATAGATATACTTTTTTTGCGTTTCTGCTTAATGCTTCTAGACCTATCGCTCCACTTCCTGAAAATAAGTCTACAAATACAGAATCTGTTATATTATTTTGGATTATATTAAATACTGACTCTTTTACTCTATCTAATGTAGGTCTTGTATCTAACCCTTCTAGTGTATATAATTTTGTTCCTCTCTTTTTTCCTGCAATGATTCTCATATATATTTCCCCTATGATACTATTTTACCTTTTTTTTCTATAATGTCAATATTATTAACACAAATATAATATACATTTAATGCTTTTGTAATATTTAATGTGTTTTTATCTATTAGAAAAGTATGTATGGCTTTCCTAATAGATAAAACAAAAAAGAACAGTTTAAGTAGTAATTAACTGTTCTTTTGTAATAATTAGACTTTATCTTCGTTTTTATTTATATCTTTTAATAATTCTAGTTGTGAAATTAATAATGCTTCCATTTTTGCTTTATATATATCAAATTGTTTTTTTATGTCGTCTAATTCTTTTTGTTTCATAATTATTTGGCTATTTAGTTCATCTACTTGCTTTTGTGCTGATCCTTTTGCCTCTTCAACAATTTGATCAGCTTTCTGCTTTGCTACATTTTTTACTTCTTCTGCTGTGGATTGTGCCATAACTAGAGTGTTTTGTAGAGTTGTCTCAATTGTTTTATATTGTACTAAGCTATTATTTAGTTCTTCCACTTTATTTTTTAATTCTGCCACTTCTTTATAGTTACGTGAATAATCAACTGTTAGTTCATCTAAAAAGTCATCTACTTCTTCCACACTATAACCATTCATCATTTGTTTTGAAAATTTTTTATTTTCTATATCTAATGGTGTTATCATAATTTCCTCCTATAAAACTTACAAAACTAGTTTAAATTATTATTTTTTAGCCAAGAAACTGATAATTTGCTTTTCATTTCTTCTCTTGCCATTTCATTTGTAATTTCATAATTTGATGGCGCAACTAAAAAGATAGAATTTGATACTTTTTGTATATATCCATCTAATGCATATACTCCACCACTAATAAAGTCGACTATTCTTCTTGCTACATCTTTATTTACATATTCTAAGTTTACTATTACTGATTTTCTTTCTTTTAAGAATGCACATATTTCATCAGATTGTTCAAATGTTGTTGGTTGTGATATAACCATCTTTATTGCTTGTCCTGATGTTTGTGGCATAT
Source organism: uncultured Clostridia bacterium (assembly GCA_944388015.1). GTDB lineage: Bacteria > Bacillota > Clostridia > TANB77 > CAG-508 > CAG-269. The sequence continues at coordinate 16,094 of CALXHD010000009.1, forward strand.
TTACTACTTTATTATTATTATTTTTTCTCCCAAATAACTTTTTATCTTCTACTACTTCTTCTTCATCTTGATAATCATATACATTATCATCCTCATAATCTTCTGCTTCTGCAGTATCCATTCCAAATAAATCCCAAACTTTATTCATTAAAGCTGACATAAAAAAACCTCCTAAAATTACTTTCCTTTGTATTGTTCGATATAAGTATCTAATTTTTTTTCAAGAATGTCAATAGTTTTTAAGAATGTAATATTTTTTTAATATTTTTGTAACATAATTGTAATATTATTCCACATTATTTAAATCTGGTGTAAGTAAGATTTCATCATATATACTGATGTTTTTCATATTTGTTATTTTAGAACTTGTATATCCTAATTCTTTTAGTTCTTCAGATGTATAATTTGTTATAATTGAATACTTGTCATTTTGTTTTTCGACTTTTACTAGAATTTTACTTAAATAACCTGCTCTATTTCTTACAACATATTTAAGTCCGTCTTGTTCTACTATGGATTGATTTGGTACTTTTAATCCTGTATAACTCCACCAAATTAAGTCAAATGATATTTTTCTGTAATTACATAACTCTTCTATTTCGTTGCTAATTTTTAGAACTAATAGTGTTTTTTCTTCATTTTCTTGCGAGATATATGATATTTCTGCATCTATTTCTTTTGAATTAGATAATCTTATTTTTACTTTATCTCCTATTTTAGCCTGTTTACTTTGTTCAGATGTAGATATTGTTGCAATATATGCTGTAAAATTATCCACAATTTTACCACACTCATCACTTGTTGCAATTAATTTTCCGGTTTTTAAATTTAGATTTTCTAAAAACTCCTCACTAAGTGATGAAAAATTATCTACTGTTAGTTTATCTTCTAACCCATCTACTCTATATGACAATATTCCACTTTTTGGTGCTGTAATTGTTTCTGAACCATTGTTTAGTTCTTGTTCTAGTTTTGCTCTTTGGTCATTTAGTTCTTTCAAATATGATCCTGATGGGCTTTTTTCTCCTACAATCTTTGCTTTTTTTGTTATTAATTGATTTATTTGTTTTTCACATTCTGTTATTTTTGATATGTCTGTCATTTTATTTATGTTATCCATTTGTTGATCTATTTGATCTTCTAATATTTTTACATCTGATAAATATCGTACTTCTTGGCTTTTTAGTGCTTCTTGTATTTTTGTATCTAATTCAGCAATTTGTGTAACAAGGCTTTCTTCATTTTTGCTGTAGTAACGGAAAATATCTTCATTTTTTGCTACTTTTTCTCCCTCATTTTTTATTTGTTCCATTCCATTTTTATATTGATTGCCTCTTACAACCACTTCATCTCTTATCACATAACCTATGTCTGATTCTTCTGAATATAGTTTTCCTTCTTCTACTGTAAATATGTCTGTTGGCTGTTTTACTAACAAATATATTACATAAGCAAAATATATCATTAATACTGCAAGTACTATATTTAATATGTATTTATTTTTTTTGCTTTTTATTTTTAAATCTGATATTTTCAATTTATTCCCTCCAAAATAATATTAATATTATTTTGTATGTTCTCTTTAGCGTCTAGCCATATTGTTTGTTTATTTTTTCTAAACCATGTTAATTGTCTTTTTGCATATCTTCTTGTTTCTTGCTTTATTTTTTCTATCATTTCTTCTTTTGATAATTCATTATTTAAGTATTGTACTACTTCTTTGTATCCAAGTCCTTGCATTGCTGTTGGGAATTCATCATATTTTTCTAATATATTTTTAACTTCCTCTATTAAGCCCTGTTTTATCATTATATCTACTCTTTTATTTATCCTTTCATATAGGACCTGTCTATCCCAAGAAATAGCATATACTTTATAATCATATTCTATTTCTTTTTCTCTTGATTTTATTTCCTGCTCTGTTTTGTTTTTTCCTGTAGCTTTATATATTTCTAATATTCTTAATATTCTTTTTTTATCTGTTTTTGAAATTTTTTGAATAGCAATTTCGTCTATTTGTTTTGCCTCATTATATAGTTTTTCTAGTCCTTCTTTTTCTACTCTTTCTTCTAGGTGTTTTCTATAATTTTCATCAAATTTTATTTCTTGATAATCTATTTCATATATTAAGCTATCAACATATAGACCTGTTCCACCAACAATAATTGGCATTTTGTTTTGATTTAATATTGTTTTTATTGCATTTTTTGCATCTTTTTTGTAATCTGCTACACTATATCTCTGATTTGGCTTTATAATATCTATTAGATAATGTTTTATTCCTTGCATTTCTTCAACTGTAGGCTTTGCAGTCCCTATATCCATGTCTTTATATATTTGCATAGAGTCTGCACTTATTATTTCTCCATTTATTTGCTTTGCAAGTTCTATTGAAAGTTTTGTTTTTCCTGATGCTGTTGGTCCACATATTACAATTACTTTTGGTTTTTGCATATTCAATTTCATTCCTTTATATTTGTCATTATTTGTAGTATTCCTTTTTGTGTTGTTTCCATATATCCACATTCTAAATATGCTATTATTAATAATACTACGAAAATTAAAATTATTCTTTTGGTAAATTTTGTCTTATCTATATTTTCTTCTTGTAATTCTGATATTTGTTTACATGATATTGGTATAATTATAATACCATTGATTCCAGTAAATAATAGTAATAACACTGTTTTTATATTATTCATTATTTCTTGTGATTCATATTGTATATTTTGTTTTGAAATTATATATGAAATATTTGTAAATATAAAGACTATTAATAAATTTACTAAAATGTATATTATCTTTTTGGCTATTGGCATTTTTCCCAAATTATTTAGTGACCATAATATAAGTACTACATAAATTATTAATATTGTTAGATAAATTATTAACATTGTTTTTCCTTCTACTTTCTTGCGAATTTTCTTTCAATATCATATTTTGACATTTTTATTGCTGTTGGTCTGCCATGTGGGCAACTAAATGGATTTGGTAGTTCTAACATCTTATCTATTAGGCTTTGAACTTCTTCTGTCGTTAATGCCATATTTGCTTTTACAGCTGCCTTACATGCAACAGTTGCTATGAATTTTTCTTCTTTTTCCTGTTTTGCTGTTCTTGCTACTGTATTTATTTCATCAAGTGTTTCTAAAAATAGCTCTTTATTATCTAAATTCACACAAATTGTTGGAACTCCTGTTAGTTTTATTGTATTTTCTCCAAATTCTTCTAAATCAAATCCTACTTTTCTAAACATGTCCAAATTTTCTTTTGCTATATCCATTTCCTTGTGTGTTAGTGTTATAATGTCTGGTAATAATAGCATTTGTGAATCTCTTGTGCTATTACTGTAATAATTTTTCTTTACTTTTTCATATAATACCCTTTCATGTGCTGCATGTTGGTCTATTATATACATTTCTTGGTTCATTTCTATTATTATATATGTGTTAAAAACTATTCCAATTATTTTGTATGGTTGTTTTTTTAATTCAGGTATTTCTTCAAACATATTTAGATTTTTTTGTATTATATCTGTTGCATCTGTTCCCTTTTCTTCTGTTTCTTGCTTTATTGGCGCTTTTCCAAATAATTTTTGGTACATTTCGTCAAAATCTACTTTTCCATTTGTTTCATTTTCTTGTAATTTGTTTGGTATATCTTTTAATTTTATTAAGTTGTCTATTTCATTTTCGCTATTATTTTCACTGCTAGTTTTGTTGTTTTGTTGTTTTTCTTCTGAATCTTTAACTCTTTGTAATATTTCTTTCATACTATATGTTTTTTGAGTGTCTTTTTTTAGTTCTTCTATATTTGTATCACTATTTACTTGTTCTGTATTTTTGTTTTTTTCTAAATTTACATTGTCTGATTGTTCTGCAATTTTTATTTCTTTTAGGTCGGTATTGCTTGGTTGTTCTATATGATTTATTCCTTCTAGATTTATATTGTTTTGTTGTTCTGTTTTTCCTATATTATTGTTTGATTGTAGTGCTAATTTTAAATCTTCTATATTTTCTTCTTTTGAACCTGTTATTTCTTTTCTTAAATTGATTAGTTGTTCTAATATACTGTCTGTATCTATTGGTCCACTTGGATTTATATTAATTGGATTTGTTTTTTGTTCACTTTTATTTTCTGATGTCTCTATATTATGTGTTTGGTCAGGCATATTTGTTTTTATATTACTTTCAGTTTCTGTATATTGTCTTATTTGGTTATCATCTGTTCTACGTAATCCGAAAAATCCTTGATTATCTCCATTTTTTAGTAATGTATCTTTTATTGCATGATATATAGCTTGAAAAACCTTATTTTCTTCTTGGAATCTTACTTCTAATTTTGCTGGATGTACGTTTACGTCAACTTTTGCTGGATTCATTGTTATATTTAATACTACAAATCCAAACTTTCCAAGTGGTATCATTCCTTTATATGCTTGTTCAGTAGCTGCTGTTAATGTTTTGTCTTTTATATATCTTTTATTGACAAAAAACAATTGGTTTGTTCTGTTTGATCTTGCGACTTCAGGTTTTCCTACCATTCCTTCTACTTTTATGTCTTCATATTCATATGATACAGGAAGAACTGCTTCTGCTACTGATTTTCCAAATATACTATATATTACGGTTTTTAAATCTCCATTTCCGTTTGTTTGTATAATTGTTTTTCCTGTATTTATTAGTTTAATTGCTATTTGTGGATTTACTAAGGCTATTCTTGTTATTACATCTTCTATATATCCTGATTCTGTATAATCTTTTTTTAAAAATTTATATCTTACTGGTGTATTAAAAAATAGATTTTTTACTGTGATTGTTGTTCCGACAGATGCTGGCGATATTTCTTTTTCTAATATATTTCCTGCTTCTACTACAACTTTATAACCATTTTCTTGTTCTCTTGTTTTTGAAATCATTTCTACATTAGATATTGCTCCAATACTTGCCAATGCCTCTCCACGAAACCCCATAGATGTTATATTATTTAAATCGTCAGCAGAACGTATTTTGCTTGTTGCATGTCTTTCAAATGCTATTTCTAAGTCATCTTGTGCAATTCCTTTTCCATTATCTGAAATTTTTATAAATGAAATTCCTCCATTTTTAATTTCTACAGTAATGTTAGTTGCTCCAGCATCTATTGAATTTTCTACCATTTCTTTAATAACTGATGCTGGTCTTTCTATAACTTCCCCTGCTGCGATTTTATTTATTGTTAAATCATCTAATAATACAATATTTCCCATCTGATTTACTCCTATTCTTTTTCTTCACTTTGCTTTTGTTGTTTTAAATCTTTTTCAAATTTTGTTGTACAATACACAAAAGATAACATATATATTGTTAATGTTAGTGGTATTGTTAACCTACCTATTGGAATTCTAGTAATTGCCATTATGCTGTATAATATTACTTGCCAAATTATTACTATTCCTATTGTTTTAGCTATTGTTTTTATTATATTTAATTTATAATATCTAATTCCAATATAAATTAATATAACTACTGTTGCAATAACAAATGGTATTATATATGGTTGTGCTAAGTCTCTTAAGTGTGTATGTGATACTGTTATTATTTCTGTATTTTCTGCATTTATTTCTGTTCCGTATTTTTCATTTATTTTTGTTACTATTTGATTTTTTTGATCTTCTGTTATGTCTTTTGATAATATACTTACAGCATCTTCATATATTTCTACTTTTTGTATTACTACATCTTGCCCTATTACTTCTTTAGCTATTTGTTTTATATCTGAGCTTTCAAATGTTTTTTGCAAATTTAATTCTATTCTTTTTCCAGCTTCATAGCGTAAATCAAAATTAAATCCTTTTGTTACTGTTATTACAATTCCTATAATAATTATTATAATTCCAACTAGTATTAGAACTTTATTTTTGGTTTTCATTTTTTCTCATTCCTTTCTTAATGATATGGATCTTGCTTAAAATAAATATATTTATTTTTCATCTACTTCCTCTTTTTTCCTCTCATTTTAAGTACTGGAACTGTAATAATCCAGTTATATATTATTAATAAAACTATTCCCCAAAACATTACCATTCCAAAACTTGATATTGGTATCCAGTTTATAAAACAGAATGATATTGCCATTATACATATTGGCATAATTTTTAACATAAAGTTAATATATGTTTTTTGTATTTTTTCTGATATTTCTTCTCCTTTTGCATTTTCTAATAGTTTCCATATTAATAAATAGTCTATTATTGCAATAACTGCTATTGCGAATATTCCTTCTAAAGAAATTTTTACATTTGCATAACGTATAAGCATTAAAAATGATGCCATAAATCCCGATGTTGTAAAGATTGATATAAATCCATTTAATTTAAATTTTATAATTAAACATATTGCTGATATTGCAATTACTACTATTATACCAATTGATACTTTTTGTATTAAATCTGTTTCAATATCTGATATTATATACTCATTTCCTGTTATTTCATACTGCATTGGTAATTTACCATTATTTAATTCTGTTGCTATTGATCTTGCTTTTTCTACATATGTTTGTATTTTGTCATTATCTGTAGATGATGTTCCTACACTTAGTTCTAGTTTTCCTGTTTTTATAGGTTGGTCAAATGATGTTGTCATTATATCTTGGTCATCTATTTTTAATATAATTTCTTTTTGTTCTTCTTCAGCTGTGTTGTCTTCTGTAGCATTTTCATCAGTTGTTTCATTTGTTGTGTTTTCGTTTGTTACATTCTCATCTGTAGTTTCATTCTCTACTCTAGCATATGTGTTTGTAATTTCTTCTAGTTTTGCTTTTCCCTCATCAGTAAATACTATTTGTAAATATACCATTGTGCCATTTGTATCTGATCCATATACTACATTTACTTCTTTTATATTTGAATTGTCCATTAATAATTCATTTGATTTGCTATCAACGATTTCAAATTTTCCCTCTACAGGTATTTCTGAAACTATTTGGTCTGTATTTGTATTTTCTTCTATTTCTAATGTTATTTCTCCTGTTTCTTCATTTAGTTTTATTATATTATTATCTACTCCTAAGTCTTTTAATCTTTTTTGTATTATATTTTTTGCATTTTCAAAATTATCTTTTGTTTTTTTATCTGCATTATTATCTATTTCTTCTTTTGTATATCCTTTTTCTGCAATTTCTTCATCTGTTAAGTCCTCTTCTATTTTGTTTCCTTCAGCATCTTTTATGACTGTTTCTTTATCTTCTACAGGTGCAATTGAAACTACTCTAGATCCTTTTAAATCCATTGCTAGGTCATATCCTTCTATTATATTTTCCATTCTGTTTTGTTTTCTAGTGTATATACCTATAAATCCTATCATAGAAATTAGTATCATAGCTAACACTATTGTTAAAATTTTAATTGTGTTTCCATTTTTTGTCTTTTTTTCCTTTTCCATTCTTATACATTCCTTTCTTTTATAATAGTTTTGTACCATTTATAATTAGTTCAAACCAAATATTTAAGTATTTTGCTGCATATTTACTCATCATAGTCCTGTCCATAAATATCTCAAAATAATTTAGTACTGGACAAATTTTGTTATCTATTGTAAGCTCTAATGTTATTTTTCTATTTTTGGCATCTAAACTTAAGTTTGAATTTGTTACCGCATAATTTACTCTATCGTGCATATCAAATGTTGATAAATTTTTATTACATACTCTGTCTCTGTGTACATCTGATTTGTCTGCTAGTATTATTGCTGCAGATATATCACTTATTGCTGTTCCTGTATTTTCGTCATGATTTCCTATTGCCATTATTATTTCTGTTCTTTCTTCTTCTTTCATTCCCATGTCTTTTAAGATTTGATATGCAAGTATTGCTCCACTATGTGCATGGTCCACTCTATTTACGCAGTTTCCTATGTCATGTAAATAACCCGCTATTTTTGCTAGTTCTACTGTTCTTGCTGGATATTCTAATTTTTCTAATATATCTCCTGCTCTTTTTGATACTATTGATATATGTCTATGCCCATGTTCTGTATATCCTAATTCTGTTAATTGTTTTTTAGCTCCTTGTATTAGAGCTTCTATTTCTTTATTATTTTTTATATCTTCTAAAGTTACCATTATATCCTCCTTAGCTGTATAGATTTTATATTAAAATTTAAAAAATATCAACCTCTTTGTTGATATTTTTTCTATATTAATGAAATTATTTTTGTTGTTTATTATTGTTATGAATTCATTTAAAAAGATTTATACTTTAAATCTATAAAAATTGTGTTTATCTTGTCTTTTTTATTGACTTTATGTTTACATTAACATATGTATTAAGACAGTATATTCAATAAAATTTCGATGTTACTGCATTTTTATAACAATATGTTTTATTTTTTAATATACCATTTTGTTTTATCTTATAATCTCTTTAAGTTTTTACATATATGAATTTTTTTGAAAGGAGATAGTGGTATGAAAACTCGTATAAAAAACTTAAGAGAAGATCATGACCTTACTCAAAAACAATTAAGTAAATTCCTTAATATTTCTCAAGTTGCTTATTCGTATTATGACCTTAACAAAAGAAATATTCTTTTAGAATTATTGTGCAAACTAGCCGATTTTTATAATACTAGTGTTGATTATTTGCTATATAGAACTGATGAAATTCTTCCATATCCTCAAGTTTCTAAACCTGTTAGCAAAGAACCTATTATGATTTAGTTTTCTTTTAATTTTCTATAAAGCATTATATAATGATTTACTCCTATGCAATTGAAAAACTAAAAGAATTATTATATAAAAAGTGGATACTAAAAATTTTCCTTTTAGTATAAAAAATAATTAACTAATCAACTCCATCCCTCCTTTTTCAATCTAAAGATGAGGTCAAATCTCACTTCTTAATAATTAATAACTTTTCTATTTGGCTTTCCATTAATTTGTTTTGCAACGATTTTACTTAATGGAGCGATATTCTTACAAGCTACGAACTCTTTAATTCTCTTTCTAAAGATGAAATATTATTAAATCTCAATGTACAGTTGATACGATATATACTATAAAATTAAATGTATTGAGGAGGATAAAAATGATATTAGCAATAATTGAAAGGATTGAAAATATAAAAGAAGAAACACCATTTAATCATCAATCTATAAAAGATGTAGCAAATGGTTTTAATGTTTCTGCTAAAGCTGAAGATGGTACCATTGAAGCCATAGAAAAGGATAATATTGTAGGAGTTCAATGGCATCCTGAAAGAGTTAATGACTTATTATTTTTTAGACATTTCATTAATAAATTTTTCTAAATTTTCCTTTGGAGAGTTGTATTTAACTCTCCAAAGTTTTTTTATAAATTAATAATTTTTTCTATAATCTCTTTATCTTCTATTTTGTTAATTCCAAAACATTTCCTTCCTAAATCTTTGATTGAGGCTCCTAAATGATACATTTCTTCATTATCTAAAACAATAAATCTATCATGAAATTTATTTGTTTTGGCAATTTTTAGAATAGGATATTCTTTATTAAATTTTTGAATATCTATATTTTGAATATTACTTTTATTAGATGTTAAAATAACTACTTCTACATTATTTTTCTTTTTAGTTAACATCTTTAATATACTATCATCAACATAATTATCTATTATCAAAATCTTCTTACTTGCTTTTTTTATAATATCGACAATAAGACTATAGGCATCATATATTTGTCCTTCAAAGAATATTCTTTGCTTTATGTTTTCTTCTATTTGGAGCTGATTAAAAACTTCATCAAATTTTTTATCATGTTCAATAAATTTCTTGTCCATCTTATTTTCAATAGTTATTACTTTTTCAAATAAACTTTTATTTATATTTATAAATTTTCTCATTTCTACAAATGCATCCATTATTTTAATACTAACTTGTACAGCGACTTCGCTTTTCAATATTCCTGATAACATAGCTATTCCTTGTTCTGTAAAAACATATGGCAAGTATTTTTTACTCCTATATTTATTATCTTCTAATTTTGAGGTGGTCACAATTTGTGACCACATAATTTCTAATTCTTCTTCTGTTAACTGAAAGCAAAATCTTTCTGGAAATCTATCTATATTTCTTTTAACTGCCTGATTTACTTTTTAGTTTCATAATTATACAACATTGCTACATCACTATCTAGCATTACTTGTTTTCCTCTTATGGTATATATTAAATTTTTTATTTCTTCATTAGATATTTCATTTTGAATTGATAATTTATTTTCTTCCATAAATTCACATCCTTGCATTAGATTAGTAATATTATAAAACATTTGTTTGTTGTTGTCAAGCAATTTATCCAAATTTATACATCTTTGGTTGGCGATATCCACCTCCACTACGGACTTCCACTGATTAGCTAAACGACATGCCTGTCGCACAAAAAAAATCACGGAAGTTTGACAGTTAATCCAATAAAAAATTAATATAAGCATTGAAAATGCTTAATTTTTTTGTCAAATTTTTAATTTTCTCTTGTGGTATGGTGTGGCATATGGTATAATATAAAAAAATCATAAAGGAGATAAAAATAATGAAGTTATACATATATAAATCAAAGACCAATACAATC
>CALXHD010000010.1 GCA_944388015.1 uncultured Clostridia bacterium
GAAATAAAAGAATTAAAAAATATAAATAAATATACAGTAGTAGCAGTAAATGACAAAATATATGTAGAAGAAGTAAAATAATTATTTATTTTCCTAGGTTCTTTATTAGAAGGTCAGCATGATTTTCAAAATCGAAAAGGCTTAAAATTACAACAATTTTAAGCCTTTTCGATTGCTAGGATATTATAGAAAATTTATATATTAATCTTCTGTTTCTGCAATAGCTTTTGCTACATTATATATTAGCTTTTGCTTTTTAGGAGATACTTTTTTTAATAATTCTGAGAATTCGTGTTCTAAGTAATTTTTAGAATTATTAGAAGCACCATTTAATATGTAACCTTCAGATACATCTAGCAAACCACAGATCTGGTTTAATCTTTTTAAATTGATGTGTGAATTGCCTCTTTCAACTCTACTTAAAAATGCAACAGATATGTCAATTTGATCTGCTAAATCTTCTTGAGTTAAATTTTTTGCAAGTCTTGCTTCTTTAATTCTTGAGCCAATTACTGAATAATCAATAGCCATTTTTATCACCACCCAATCTTGTAGTTAATATATCATTTAACTTATAAGTGTGGAAGTAACTTAAAAAGAAAAATGTAATATATAAGTTAATAAAATTAAAAATAAACCTTTAAAATACTTAGAAATACAGTGTTTGTAAAAAATAAATAAAATGGCAAAAAAATCTAGTGTCAAGTAATAAAAAAGTGAGGAAAACAAAGAAAAATAAAGAATACAAGAGAAAAATACATAAAAATAGATATTTTTTTAAAAATTTTTATAGGAAATTTAACGAAAAATTGTATAATCATGTATACATAATTTGAAATTGGTTAAAATATGTAGTATAATAGTGATTAGTCATGTTATTTGAAATTTATGGAAACAGTAGTTTCTAAAATAAAGGAGAGTGGATTTTATTTTAGGTAGAAGATTAAAATTCTACACAAAAGAAACATTCAAGTTTTTTAAAATTATAGTATTTGCCATAATCTTTATTTCAGCAATTATATTTTTAAAATATAAACCAGTTTATGGTGTAGTACTTAATGGGGATGAAATAGGCTATATAGAAGATATTACAGATTTTGAAAATGAAATAAAAAACAATATTTTAGAATATAAATCAAAAAATATATATGAAGTTAATATTAAAGTAGAGCCTGAATATAAATTAAAGCTTGTAAATAAAACACAAGAAACTAATGAGAGCGATATTTTAATTGCTATGCAATCAGATGCTATAATAAAATATAGATATTATGATATTTGTATAAATCAAGAAAAAGTTGATTCAGTTGATACATTTGAACAAGCAGAAGCAATTGTTAGTGAATTGAAAGAAAAAGATGATAAAATACAATTAGAAATTAGAGAGCAGATTACAGAAAATGCAGAAGATGTAAAAACAAATGACTTAGAAACTGCAAAGGCAAATCTATTTGAAAAATTTAATATAGTAGAAAAAGAACTAGAAGAAGAAGAGAGAAGTACAATTAATGGAATAAGGTTAGCAGTTTTACCTGTTGGTGGAACTATTACATCAAGATATGGTGTAAGTAGTAGACTACGTGTTTCAACACATACCGGATTAGATATTGCAGCAAGTACTGGAACAGATATAAAAGCAGTTGCAGATGGTACTGTTATTTCTGCTAAATATACTGGTTCATATGGTAATTTAGTAAAAATAGATCATGGTAATGGAATTGAAACATGGTATGGGCATACAAGCAAAATGTATGTAAAAGAAGGAGAGACAGTAAAAGCAGGTGATATTATTGCAGCTGTTGGTTCTACTGGTAATTCTACTGGTCCACATTTACATTTTGAGATAAGAGTTAATGGAGAAGATGTAAATCCCCAAAATTATATGAACTTTGAAGGATAACTTTAAAGTTCATTTTTGCTTGACTTTTAATGATAAAATATATATAATTTGGGTATATTATTACAAAGGAGGAAGACATATGGAAGATACACATAATGAAGAAAAAATAAAAGAGATGGTAGATAATTTAGTTCAAAGAGCGAAAATTGCATCAAAAAAATATTTAGAATTAGATCAAGAACAAGTAAATAATATAGTAAAGGCAATGTCTATGGCAGGTCTAGAAAATCATATGAAGCTTGCAAAAATGGCTGTAGAAGAAACAGGCAGAGGAGTTTATGAGGATAAAATAACTAAAAATATGTTTGCAACAGAATATGTTTATCATAGTATTAAATATGAAAAAACAGTTGGGGTTATAAATGAGAATGAAGAAGAAGGATATGTAGAAATTGCAGAACCTGTGGGAATTATAGCAGGTGTTACACCTGTTACTAATCCAACATCTACAACTATGTTTAAGTCAATTATTTCAGCAAAGACAAGAAATGTAATAATATTTGGATTTCATCCATCAGCACAAAAGTGTAGTAGTGAAGCAGCAAGAATTTTGAGGGATGCTGCAATATCTGCTGGAGCACCAGAAGATTGTATATTATGGATAGAAGAACCTTCTATTGAAGCTACTAGAGCACTTATGAATCATCCTGATGTTAATTTAATATTGGCAACTGGAGGAACAGGTATGGTTAAATCTGCATACTCATGTGGAAAACCTGCATTAGGAGTAGGACCAGGAAATGTACCATGTTATATAGATAAAACAGCAAAATTAAAAACATCAGTAAATGATGTTGTAATGTCAAAATCATTTGATAATGGAATGATATGTGCTTCAGAACAGGCAGTTTTGGTTGATAGAGATATACATGATGAATTTGAAGAACTCATGAAACAAGCAGGAAGTTATTTTGTAAATCATGAAGAAAGGGAAAAACTTTCTAATTATATGTTTGAATATATAGATGGAATTGGATTTAAAATAAGATCTCATGTTCCAGGAAAATCGGCATATAATATTGCAAAAGAAGCAGGATTTGATGTACCTCAAGATACAAAAATTTTAGTTGTATATGAAGAAGGTATAGGACAAGATTTTCCATTTTCAAAAGAAAAATTAAGTCCAGTTTTGACATATTATATAGTAGAAAATGCAGATGATGGAATAAGCAAGGCAGAAAGATTGCTAGAATTTGGAGGACTTGGTCATTCAGCAGTTATACATTCAGAGAATAAAGAAAATATTGACAAATTTTCTGAAACTATGAAAGCAGGTAGAATTATAGTTAATTCTCCATCTACTCATGGTGCAATTGGTGATATATATAATACTAATATGCCATCATTGACTTTAGGATGTGGATCTTTTGGTGGTAATTCAACAACAGCAAATGTATCATCAGTTAATCTTATTAATGTAAAAAGAGTAGCAGATAGGAGGGTTAATATGCAATGGTTTAAAGTTCCAGAAAAAATATATTTTGAGGCAGGTTCAATAGCATATTTAGAAAAAATGCCAAATATTCAAAGAGCATTTATTGTTACAGATGAAGGAATGGTCAAATTAGGATATATTGATAAAATTTTATATCATTTAAGAAAAAGACATCAATATGTACATTCAGAAATATTTAGTGATGTAGAATCAGACCCATCTTTTGATACAATAAAAAAAGGTGTAGAAATGATGGAAACATTTAAACCTGATGTTATAATTGCAATTGGTGGAGGAAGTCCAATTGATGCTGCAAAAGGTATGTGGTTATTTTATGAACACCCTGATGCTGATATAGAAGGTCTAAAATTAAAATTCATGGATATACGTAAACGTACCTATAAGTTTCCTAAACTTGGCGAAAAATGTAAAATGGTAGCAATTCCAACGACTTCAGGAACTGGTTCAGAAGTAACATCATTTGCAGTTATCACAGATAAAAAATTAAATAAAAAATATCCATTGGCAGATTATGAATTAACACCTGATGTTGCAATTGTAGATCCGGATTTAGTAATGAGTTTACCAAAATCTGTAACGGCAGATACTGGTATGGATGTTTTAACACATGCATTGGAAGCATATGTTTCTAATATGGCATCAGATTTCACTGATGGATTAGCAGAAAAAGCGGTACAATTAGTTTTAGAAAACTTAGAAAATGCATATAATGATGGAACAAATAAACAAGCAAGAGAAAAAATGCATAATAGTAGCACAATTGCTGGTATGGCATTTACAAATGCCTTTTTAGGAGTAAATCATTCAATTGCTCATAAAATAGGTGCAGAATTCCATCTTCCACATGGTAGAATTAATGCGATATTATTACCATATGTAATTAGATATAATTCTAGTAGACCATCTAAATTTGTATCATTTCCAAAATATGAGTATTTTATAGCAGATAAAAAATATGCTACAATTGCTAAAAAGGCTGGATTAAAGGCAGATACAGTTGAAGAAGGTATAAACAGTTTAATTGAAAGAATAAAAGAATTAAATAATAATTTAAATATTCCTAAATCATTTAAAGAAGCGGGAATTAGTGAAGATGAGTTTTTATCTAAAGTGGATATGCTTGCAGATAGGGCATTTGAAGATCAATGTACCACAGCTAATCCACGAGTTCCATTAGTTAGTGAAATTAAACAAATTTTGTTAGATAGTTATTATGGCAATCAAGTTTAAAATAATATGAAATTCATAATTAATAGGCATTTATATAGATGCCTATTTTAATTATCTATTAGGAAAGTCATACTGACTTTTTTAATAGATAAAAACAGATTTATAGAAGTATAAAATAGTGAAAAAAATTTTATTCACACAAAAGTTACAAACTAGATAATATTTGATAACAATTTGAATATAATATATATGCATACTAAATATAGTAAAAATAGATAAATCTAGGAGTGATTGTATGAAAGGTAAAGATAAGAAAAAGGGGAAAACAGAACTCATAAAGATGGAAAATTTCTTAAAAAACGAGAATTCACTTAAGGTTGATGACAAAATTGAAAAAAATACAAAAACTTTTGATAAGATTATGTTTTTATATACTGTAGCAGGAAAAGAAGTCGTAAGTAAATTGGAAATTATACAACAAGAGTTTAAACTTTTTTATGATTATGATGTGATTGATAGTATTAAAACAAGAATAAAAAGTGTAGATAGTATTATAAACAAAATGAAAACTAAAGATTTGGAACTTACATATCAAGACATGATAGAAAATATAAATGATATAGCAGGTGTAAGGGTTATATGTCCTTTAAAAAAAGATGTTTTTTCTATTATAAATCTAATTAGGCAAATGCCAAATATTAGAGTTATTAAAGAAAAAGATTATATCACAAAACCTAAGAAAAGTGGTTATTCAAGCTATCATCTAATTGTTGAAGTACCAATTAATGTACTACATAAAATAATCTATGTAAAAGTAGAAATACAAATCAGAACGATGGCAATGGATTTTTGGGCAAGTTTGGAACATAAGATGATTTATAAACCTCAAACAGAAATTAGTAAGTCAGCTTCTAGAGAATTGGTTTCTTGTGCAAGAGCAATTTATAGGCTAGATAATAAATTATAATATATAATAGTGTGATATATTTAAGGAGTTTCAGTAATAAACTGGGACTCCTTAAAATAATCTTACATAACAAGAAGGATTTATGTAAAATACGTCGAATAATATAATTATGACGGAAAAAAAGAAATATTAGAGAGAAAGAGGAGGGAAAATGCCAAGATATAGTGAAGAAATAATAGAAGAGGTAAGACAATCAAATGATATTGTGGATGTAATTTCGCAATATATGAACTTAAAACGAAGCGGTAGAAATTATTTTGGTTTATGCCCTTTTCATAATGAGAAATCACCATCTTTTTCTGTATCTCCTGATAAACAAATATTTCACTGTTTTGGATGTGGTGTTGGAGGAAATGTTATAACATTTGTTATGAGAATTGAGGGCATTAATTTTATTGAAGCTATTCAAATATTAGCAGAAAGAGCAAATATTCAATTACCAACTATACAAAATAGCTCAGATACTATAAAAGAAGAACTTAAAGCAAAAATTTATAAGGTAAATGAATTTACTGCACAATTTTATCATAAAAATTTATATGGGTCTAATGCTAAAATAGCTCAAGAATATGTAAAAAAAAGAAGATTAACAAATGATACATTAGAAGCGTTTCAGATAGGCTTTTCAGGAAAATTTAATGAATTATATTCTGAATTAAAAAAACAAGGATTTGAAGACAGGGAAATTTTAGAATCAGGTTTAGTAAATCGAAATGAAAATGGAACATATATTGATAGATATAGAAATAGACTAATGTTTCCCATATGTGACGTACGTGGTAGAGTAATTGCTTTTGGAGGAAGAGTTTTAGATGACTCTAAGCCTAAATACATAAATTCTCCGGAAAATTTAGTCTATAGTAAAGGCAGAAATTTATTTGGACTAAATGTTGCAAAAAAATATGACATAAAAAAATTACTTATTGTAGAAGGATATATGGATGTTATTTCATTACATCAAAGGGGAATAAAAAATGTAGTTGCACCACTTGGAACAGCTTTAACTTCTCAACAAGGCTTTTTACTTAGAAAAAATGCAGAACAAATAATTTTAAGTTTTGATGCAGATGAAGCAGGCTTAAATGCTAAAATAAGAGCAATTGATATCTTACAAAATATGGGATGTGATCTTAGAGTTTTGCAAATGGAAGGTGCAAAAGATCCTGATGAATACATCATAAAATATGGAAATGCAAGATTTCAAAGTTTAATCGATAAAGCAATTTCTGTTGTAGAATTTAAAGTAAAAATATTGAGAAACAAATATGATATACAAAATGTAAATGATAAAATAAAATTTTTAAATGAAATAGCAAAATTGATTTCTAAAATAGATAATACAATGGAAAGAGAAATATATATAGAAAAAATAGCTTTGGAATATGATATTTCTAAAGAGGCTATATATGCAGAAGTAAATAAACTAATGTATACAGGAAGTAATACTGCAAAATTACTAGAGAAAACAAAGCCAGTTGTAGTACATAGAAAAACAGAAAATAATGATGTATCAGAAAGAATAAGAAAAAGAGAAAATATGATATTATCAATTTTACTAACTGGAGATTTAAATTTATATGAGATTATAAAGCAAAATGTAAATTATGATGAATTTAAAGATGAATTAAATAAACAAATAGCAAAAAAATTGTATGAAGAATTTGAAAAAGGAAATAGTAATATTAATGGAATATTAGATAATTTAAATGAAGAAGAACAGAGTCATATTACAGCTTTAATGGCAGATGACTACGAAATAGAAGATATGGAAAAAGCAATAGATGATATTATGCATGGTTATCAAAAAGATAAGTTAAATGAAAGAAAAATGCAGATATTATCATTACTAGAGGAAGATATTGACATAAATCAAAAAAAGGAGTTAGAAAAAGAACTAAATGAATTAATAATTCAAATAGTTAAAATGAAATAGGAGTGAATAAAATGTCAAAAAAAGAAGATATTGAAAAAATGGAAAATCTAAATAATGAAGAAGTAAAAAGAGAAAGTGCAGAAAAAGATATAAAAAATGAAAAAGTTCAAAATCTTTTGAAAGAGGCAAAAGAAAAGGGGGCTATAACATATGAAGATCTTGCAAAACAATTAGATGGAGTAAATCCTGATCAAATAGATTCTGTTTTTGATGCATTTCAAGAAATAGGTGTAGACTTATTAGATGAGGATGATTTTGATGAAGAACCTGATATTGAAGATTTAAAAGAAGTAGAAAATTTAAAAATAGAGGATTTTACAGATAGTAGTTTTGATGGTATTAGTGTTGATGATCCAGTACGTATGTATTTAAGAGAAATAGGAAGAATTCCATTATTAACATATGAAGAAGAATTAGAACTAGCAAAAAAAATATTGCAAGGAGATGAAGAAGCCAAACAAAAACTAGCTGAATCAAACTTAAGATTGGTTGTTAGTATTGCAAAAAAATATGTTGGTAGAGGAATGTTATTTTTAGATTTAATTCAAGAAGGTAATATGGGGTTAATGAAGGCAGTAGAAAAATTTGATTATACAAAAGGATTTAAATTTAGTACTTATGCTACATGGTGGATAAAACAGGCAATTACTAGAGCAATTGCAGATCAAGCAAGAACAATAAGAATTCCTGTACACATGGTAGAAACAATTAATAAACTAATTAGAACATCTAGACACTTATTACAACAATTAGGAAGAGAACCAACCCCAGAAGAAATTGCAGCAGAAATGGAAATTCCTGTAGAGAAAGTAGCAGAAATACAAAAAATAGCGCAAGATCCAGTTTCTTTGGAAACACCAATTGGTGAAGAAGATGATAGCCATTTAGGAGACTTTATACAAGATGATGATAGTCCTGCACCACATGATGCAGCTTCATATACACTTCTAAGAGAACAATTGGAAGAAGTTATGAATACATTGACTCCAAGAGAGGCTAAAGTTTTAAAATTAAGATTTGGATTAGAAGATGGAAAATCAAGAACATTGGAAGAAGTTGGACGTGAATTTAATGTAACACGTGAGAGAATTCGTCAAATAGAAGCAAAAGCTCTTAGAAAATTAAGACATCCTAGTAGAAGTAAGAAATTGAGGGATTATATGGGCTAATCTAATGGAGGTATATATGGAGCAAATAAAAGAATTTATAGATAAAGTTATGGGATTACAAATAGTTGATATTATTATAGCTGTATGTATAATAGTTTTATTTATTGCATTAAGTAGTAGTATGTCATATGGTATAGTCAAATTATTTAAGATAAGAGAAAAAAAAGGCAGAAAAATTAGAGAAAGTGCTTTTTATAAACCACTAAAGCTTTTCATTTCTTTACTAGGTATATATGTAGCAATATTATTTTTAAATAAACCATTGCAAATTAATGAACATGTAATGAATTTTGTAAATAAATCTTTTATAATAGTAAGTATTCTAATATTTGCAAGGGGATTAGCACAAAGCTTTGTTCCTAATTCTACACTTGTAATAAGATGGTTAAAAAAAGCAAATAAAGACGAAATAGATTCATCAATGAATTTTATTTTAAAAGCAATAAGGATTATTATATATGTAATTGCAGGATTTTTGGTAATTACAACATTGGGAATTAATTTAAATGGGTTAATAGCAGGTTTTGGTATTACAGGTGTTATTGTAACTCTTGCTGCACAAGATACGGCTAAGAATTTATTTGGTGGATTGGTTATATTTTTAGACAAACCATTTGCAGTTGGTGATTGGATACAATTTGATAATTTTGAAGGAACAGTTGAAGATATTACATTTAGAAGTACTAGAATAAGAACTTTTGAAAACTCTGTTGTAAATGTCCCAAATTCAGTTCTTTCTAACACATCTATTAATAATTGGAGTAAAATGGAAAAGAGAAGGGTTAAAATAATTTTATGTTTAGTACAAGATACTCCATTAGAGAAAGTGCAAAGAGTCTGTAAAAGAATAGAAGATATGTTATATGAGAGAGATGGTATTATTGATGATTCAGTAATAGTAAAATTTGACGAAATATCTGATAATGGTATAAATATACTTATTTATAGTTTTACAAATTCAATAGATTATAATAGCTATTTAGTGGAAAAGGAAAAAGTTAATTATAGGATAATGAAGATTTTAGATGAAGAAAAAATTAATTTATCATATGATACAAAAACAGTGTATCTAAAAAATTAAAAACGACTAAAAAGTCGTTTTTTTAGCAAATAATACACCAAATGGACATAAAGCTATGTTAAACTATAAACAGTTATTTAATGGTGAAAGGAGAAATGAGATGATAGAAGAAAGTATATTAGTTGTAGATGATGAAGCAAGAATGAGAAAATTAATTAAAGATTTTTTGTCAAATAAAGGTTATTATATTATAGAAGCAGAAGATGGTGAGAAAGCTTTAGAAGAATATGAAAAAAACGAAAATAAGATAATGCTAATACTTTTAGATGTAATGATGCCAAAATTAGATGGATGGTCAGTTTTAAGACAGATTAGACAAACAAATAAAGAAGTACCAATAATTATGCTTACAGCAAGAGGTGAAGAGCAAGACGAACTATTTGGTTTTGAACTTGGAGTTGATGAATATATTTCCAAACCATTTAGTCCAAAGATATTAGTAGCAAGGGTTGAAGCAATTTTAAAAAGAGTATCAAAAAATGAAAATGAAGTAAAAAATTATGGTGGAATAGAAATAAATAAAGAAGGAAGAACAGTTTCTGTTGATGGAAAACAAATTGAGCTAAGTTTACGTGAATATGAATTATTAACATATTTAGTAGAAAATGAAAATATTGCACTTTCAAGAGATAAAATATTAAACAGTGTGTGGAATTATGATTATTATGGAGATTCAAGAACAATTGATAGTCATGTTAAAAAGATAAGACATAAACTTGGTAAAAAAGGTAAATATATTAAAACTATTAGAGGTGTTGGATATAAGTTTGAGGTTACAGGAAAATAGTTATTATTTAAAATTTAATTTCTTTTCCAACCAATTTGAGCCTTTTGAAAGGAATGATATTAAATTATGAAAAAGAACAAAATAAAGGAAATGCTCAAATCTGTAAAAATAAAACTTTTTTTAACATTATGTGTTACTATATTATGCATAATTTTTTTCCTTATTATATTAAACAGTTTTGCACTGGAAAAATTTTATTTATATAGTAAACAAAATACGTTAAAAGATGTGTATAATAGTTTAAATGATTATTATAATGGCTTAAATCACGATTTAGACTTAGAAAGTGAACTTGAGAGGATAGCTATAAAAAATAATTTTGATATTTTAATAAAAGATGAGGATAATATAAATATATATAGTTCAAATAAAAATTTTTATTCAATTATAGGTGGTATAGCAAGTACGACTGACACATTTAATGATGATAAAGTCTTAGAATCTACAGATGATTTTACAATAGTTAAGCAGAAAGATTTTAGAAATGGACTTACATATATTATGCTTTCAGGTAGATTTGATAATGGTTATTATTTATATATAAGATTACCAATAACATCAATACAAGATAGTGTTAGGATTTCTAATAATTTCTTATTATTAATTGCAGGATTTACAATATTTATATCTGCTATTTTGGTTTCTGTAATTTCAAAAAAATTTACAGAACCTATATTGGAATTAAATAATATTGCTAAAAAGATGGTAAATTTAGATTTTAGTCATAAATATAGGATAACAGATACAGATGATGAAATAAATGACCTAGGTAAAAGTATTAATAATATGTCAGATAAATTGGAAAAAACAATTAATCAATTAAGGAGTACAAACATAGAATTAGAAAAAGATATAGAAAAAAAATCAAAAATTGATGATATGAGAAAAAGTTTTATCTCAGATGTATCTCATGAGCTAAAAACACCTATTGCATTGATACAAGGATATAGTGAGGGCTTACTTGAGAATGTTAATGCAGATGAAGAAAGTAGAAAATTTTATGCTGAAGTTATTTTAGATGAGACAAATAAAATGGACAGACTCGTAAAACAATTATTAGAACTTATGAAATTGGAATATGGTAAAAGAGAATTTAATAATGCTAAATTTAATATATTGGAGTTAGAAAAAGAGGTTGTGCACAAATCTAAGTTGTTATTAGATGAAAAACAAACAGAGGTAAAAATTAAAGATATAGATAAATTATCTACTATACAGGTATTTGCGGATGACTTTTATATAGAGCAGATTATAACTAATTATTTAACAAATGCGATAAAAAATGTTAAAGAGGTTGATGGAGAAAAATATATTAGTATTGAAAATCAAATTTTGGAAGACAAAAATAAAATTAGAGTAAAAGTATTTAATACTGGAGAAAATATACCTGAAGAAGACTTGGAGAGAATATGGCAACGTTTTTATAAAGCAGATAAATCTAGGAATAGAGCTAGTGGAGGTAGTGGTATAGGTTTGGCATTTGTAAAAGCAATAATGAATAACTATAATAGTGAATATGGTGTAATAAATTGTGAGAATGGTGTAGAATTTTATTTTGATATAGATAAAGTGTAAGTTTTTTAAATAAAGACTTATACTTTTTTATCTATTAGGAAAGTCATACTGACATTCCTAATAGATAAAACACGTTGCACACAAATTTATTACATAAATTTGGCGCAGAACAAATTAACGGAAAGCCAAAGAGAAAAATTAAAATTATTGCAAAATTATAAGGCTTTCCGATTTGTTCTTATATGAAACTATATGAAATTATATGAAATTATATGAAAATCAAAAAGAAAGATTACATAAAACTATTTACAAAACACAAAATTTATGGTAATATGTATACAGTATTTTCAAAAATTATTTAAATCAAAAAATTTAATTCTTTTAAAACCCAATAAAATTAAAAATGAGTGAGGTATATGCATAAAATATATACGACAAAATATGTTAATACTATTAGTTTAATTTGCTCTATTATTGTATTTGCTTTAATTTGTTTAATAAATAAACAAATTAGAAGTAATAGCTTTTCCTCTATCTCAAACTTGGGAAATGACAAAATAGTAAGTGTGCAATTTAATAATAGTGTAGAAGATGAAATTAAAAAAAATATTAATGAGACACAAGACAATATTTATGATAAAAAAAATACAACTGAAAAAGAAACTGCTAAATGGACATTAGAGATACCAAGAATTTTTTTAGAAGCAGAAATTGCAGAAGGGACATCTCAAGAGATTCTAAACAGTAAAATAGGACATTTTGAAGAGACTTCTAAAACTACAGGAAATGTCTGTTTAGCAGGTCATAATCGAGGATATGATGTAAATTATTTTCAAAATTTAAAATTACTAAAAATCGGTGATGAAATAAAATATAAATATGAGAATTTTACTAAAGAATACAAAATTACTGAAAATGTAATAATTAAAGATACAGATTTAGAATGTTTGGAAGAAACAGAAGAAAACTGTATTACACTTATTACCTGTGTCGAAAATGAACCACAATATAGGAGATGTGTAAGAGGAGTAGAAATTCTTAATGAAGATTAAAAATTTATGGATTTGGAGGAATGATATTAGAAGTGAAAAAAAATAATATAGGAAAGTTATCAAAGAAACTAATAATATGTGTATTTATGTTTATTTTTAATATTTTAGTGATTATGAACTCATGTATGGCAGTTAATGCAAATATTACATATGATTTACAATCAAAAGGAGAACCTGAAGTTTTGTTAAAATATAAAGGAGAAGAAATATTATCATATTATACATGTTATAGTGGAAAATCATTTAATTACCCAGCATATTGCTTAGATTCTAGCAAACAAGGTGCAGAGGGATTTATAAAATTTAGAGTTACAGCTAAAGATGAAATACATGATGTTACATTATGGAGATATATTATAAATGGTTATCCATATAAACAGCCAAAAGACTTAAATTGTGAAACTAGAAATGAAGCATATGTTGCAACACAACATGCCATTTATTGTTATATAGAAGGACGTGATATAAATGACTATGAGGCTGTTGGAGAAGGAGGCAAAAGAACTCTACAAGCGATGATAAAAATTATTGAAGATGCTAATGCAACTCAAGAAAAACCTACATCTAGTGCTATAAGTGTAAATAAAATCTCTGATGAATTTAAAATAGATAATTTAGATAAAACTTATGTATCCAAAACATATGAGGTAAATGTAAGTTTAGCAATTTCTAAATATACAGTTAAAGTCGAAGACAAGGATGGAAAAATGCTTACAGAATTAAAAATTACAGATATTAACAATAATGAAAAAATAGAATTTGAATCATGAGAAAAATTTAAGATTTTATTACCAGTTAAAAATATGAAACAAAACGAAAATTTTAATATCATTGTTGAAGCAAAAATTTTAGCTAAGCCAATAATATATGCAATACCTGACAGTGATATATATCAAGATTATGCTATTCCTGAAACAATAACAGAGAAAATAGTATATGAAAAAGAAGATGAACCATATCCTGAAAATAAAACTAATATAAAGATTATAAAGCAAGATCAAGAAACAAATGAAAGAATTGAAGGTGTTGAATTTGAGATATTGGATAAAAATAAAAATGTGGTATATAGTAATCTAAAAACTGATAAGAATGGTGAAATTAATTTAAATAATATTGTTCCAGGTACATATTATTTGAAAGAAGTAAAAGCAAAAGATGGGTATATTCAAAATAAAGATTTAATAGAGTTTCAAGTACAACTAAATGATGAAATAGAAATTTTTGTTAATAATTTAAAAGAAGATGAACCTATTATAAAGGTAAATAAAAAAGAAATTCAAGTTCAAAACAAAGTTGAAAATGAAGAACAAAAAGAAATTGTAAAAAAATTACCAGTTACAGGAATGTAGTTTATTGTGCTAATTTTACATACATAAATTAAAGGAAAGTCAGAGAAAAAATATTATAAATTTCAAGGCTTTCCAACTTTTTTAAAAAAGGTAAACTTCATTTATTATCTTAATAATTTGATTGAGATATATTGAAAAAAAGTTATAAAACAGGTATAATAGTGTTAAAATATTTTAAGGAGAGATTTTTAATGCAAATTTTAATACTAGTGATATTAATACTTATAAATGCTTTTTTTGCAGCAAGTGAGATTGCATTTATTTCATTAAATGATGCCAAAATTGATAAACAAGCAAAAGAAGGAAATAAAAAAGCTGTACAAATACAGAAAATGCTTAAAAACCCAAGTGCATTTTTAGCTACAATTCAAATAGGTATTACACTTGCAGGATTTTTATCAAGTGCATTTGCATCAGATGCATTTGCAAGTGAGTTAGCACCTGTTTTAAATAAACTAATGCCATTTTTTAGTGTATATGTATGGAATACAATATCTATTATTCTAATAACAATAATATTATCTTTTTTCACACTTGTCTTTGGAGAGTTAGTACCAAAAAGATTAGCTATGAAAAACTATGAGAAAATATCATTTGCAACAATAGGATTTATTAGAACTTTGTCAATGGTTACATTACCATTTGTTAAATTTTTAACATTTGTTACAAATAAAGTGTCAAAACTATTTGGAGTAAGTGAAAATGAAGAGGAAACTGTAACTGAAGAAGAAATAAGAATGATGATTGACCAAGGAAAAGAAAAAGGTACAATAGAAGAACAAGAAAAAGAATTATTAAATAATGTATTTGAATTTGATGATATAACGGTTTCTGAAATAATGAGACACAGAAAAGATATTTTTGCAGTAGATATAAATACAAATATAGAAGAATTAATGCAAGAGATTTTAAAAGAAGAATATAGATATAGTAGAATACCAGTTTATGATGAAACAATAGATGAAATTAAAGGTATTTTATATGTAAAAGATATATTAAAAAATATAAATAAAAAGAATTTTAAGATAAAAAATATTGTTCATGAACCATATTTTGTACCACAAAGTAAGATGATAAATGACCTTTTTAAAGAAATGCAACAACATAAGACTCAAATGGCAATTATATTAGATGAATATGGTGGCACAGCAGGTTTAATCACAATGGAAGATATATTAGAAGAGCTTGTTGGTGAAATCTATGATGAGTATGATGATGTAGAAGCAGAATACGAGAAAATAGATGAAAATACTTATTTAATTTCAGGAAGTATGACAATAAATGATGTTAACAAATTATTAGATGCAGAAATTCCTGAAGGAGACTATGATACTATTTCAGGATTTTTACAAGATGAGCTAGATAGAATACCTGAAGAAGAAGAAAACCCTATTATAGAGACTGAAAAAGTAACATATAGGATAGAAGAATATGAAGATAAAAGAATTTTAAAAATAAAGGCATGTAAAAATCAAACAGAAATTAGGAATCAAGATGGCGAAAATGATGAAAACTAATAATATCAGATACTAAGGAAATGAGGTAAAAAAATGAAGAAAAAGATAATAATTCCAATAATACTATTTTTGCTTATAATTATAGGTTTGTTAATATATTTTTTTGTGAAAAATAAAGAAAAGGAAAATAGAGATTATCAAATAGAACAGATTACAGACTATAAATATTTTGTGTCAAAATCACAAGATTCACAAAAATTTGGTGTTATAGATACTAGTGGTAATGTGGTAATTGATGAGCAATATGATGATGTACAAATACCTAATCCATCAAAGGCAGTATTTATATGTATAAATGGAGATTCTTCAAAAGTATTTAATTCAGAAGCTCAAGAAATATATACTGAATTTGGAGAGATAAGTACACTTAGATTAAAAAATACTTCTAGTGATTTAATATATGAAAAATCAGTACTAAAATATGAGCAAAATGGCAAATTTGGTTTAATTGGTATAGATGGAAAGAAGTTGACTGAACCTATTTATGATAGTATTGATACATTGCAATATAAAGAAGGAGAATTAATTGTAAAACAAAATGATAAATATGGAATTATTAATCAAAAAGGATATATTCTAGTTGATATTGAATATGATGAGATTACAGCAGATGGCTTTTATGATATGGAAACTCAGTATCGTTATGATGGTTATATTGTTGCAAACAAGACAGATATGGGATATAGATATGGTTATGTTTCTCATGATGGAAAACAAATATTAGATCTTTTATACAATGATCTAAAAAGAATTACAAATATCAGTGATGAAGAACCTTATCTATTAGTAGCAGAAAATGGAAGATATGGAGTTATGAAAAAAAGTACACAAATAATCTCTAATGAATATCAGTCAATTTCTTATGATGCATCTAATAATATATTTGTTGTTCAAAAAGGACAAAAATATGGAGTTATGGACTTTTCAGGAAAACAAATAATAGAATGTAAATATCCACAAATCGATGTAAAAGGAAGAAATATATATGTAACCAAAGATGATAATATGGTTGAAGTATATGATACAAGTGGTAATTTAACCAATATGAGTAGTGATTTAATCTATATAGATATTCCAGAAAAGGATGATTATTCTATAAGAATTCAGACAATAGATCAAAATACAACATACCAAATATGTAAAGAAGGAGAAGATGACGTTCAGGAAGAATATCAATATATTGAATATTTAGAGAATGACTTATTTGTTGCATCAAAGTCAGGAGGAAACTTAGGAATTATAGACTTAAATGGTGATGTAAAAACTGAATTTAAATATAGCTCAATACAAATTATACCTAATACTGATTTAATACAAATGGTAAATACAGATAACATAACAGTAGATTTTGCAGACAAAACTGCCAAAATTATTACGCAAATGGCAAATGTTACAATAACTAATAATGAACATTTTATAAAACTTTCTAATTCTAATGAAAGCAAATATATTAATTTAGATGGAAAAGAAATATCTAATATTGAAGCATATCCTAATAATTTGTTATTTGCAGTATCAAAAGATGGAAAATGGGGTTATACTGATAAAGATGGTAATATAAAAGTTGAAGCCATTTATGATAAAGTGACAGAATTTAATAAATATGGTTTTGCAGGTGTTTTAAAAGATGGAAAATGGGGTATTATAAAACAAGATGGTACAATACTTGTTCAGCCAAGCTATGAGATTGACTCTCAAATTGAACCATATTTTATAGGAGAATATTATCAAGTAAAATATGGATTAGGACAAATGTATTATATGAAATAATTTAAGGAGGAATCTAAATTTGCTTATAGGAATCGCATTGTCAGGTGGAGGAATTAGAGGTATAGCACATGCTGGAGTTTTAAAAGCACTTGAAGAAAGTAATATACAAATAGATATTATAGGTGGAACAAGTTCAGGAAGCTTAGTTTCAGTGTTATATGCAATGGGATTTTCTCCATATTATATATTTTTATTATTTAAAAGATATGCTAAAAATATAGTGAATTTTGATACAGTTCCTATTATTAATACAATTGGTAATTTTATGGTAAATAAAAAATTCCAAATTTGTGGTTTTAATTCAGGAGAAGAAATTGGGAGAGTTTATGATGAGCTTGCTAAAAATAGAGGAATAAATAATATATCTGATATAAAAATGCCAATTGTTATACCAGCTGTAGATGTAAATGATGCTAAAAAATATATTTTTACAAATAATCCTTTAAAAAATACTAATAAAATTCAATATATTTCAGATATTTCAGTGGGAACTGCTGTAAGAGCAAGCAGTAGTTTTCCTGGAATTTTTTGTCCATGTGAATATAAAAAACACAAATTTTTGGATGGAGGTATTTTAGATAATATACCTGTTAAAGAAGTTAGAAAACAGGGGGCAGATAAGGTAATTGCTGTTAATTTTAAAGCAGATATTATTGATGAAAATAGTAATTTTATGGATATATCTATGCGTACATTAGATATTATGGGAAATAAAATATCTGAAGAAAATTTGGCAGATAGTGATTTTGTTTTAACTGTAGAAACAGATAAGACAGGTCTTTTAGATTATGAAAAATTAGATAGTTGCTACAAATATGGATATGATTTTTGCATGAAAAATATTGAAAAAATCAAGTCTATTTTATCTTAATTTGCATATAATACTTATAGTTGAGATACAGTTTTTTTGACTGAAAATTTTAATATAGTTTAAAATTACTAGTTTTTAGCCTTTAAAAGAAAGGAATGGTATTATATATGAATATAAGATATTTTGATAATTCAGCAACTACACCTGTTAAGGAAGCAGTTCTTGAAGAAATGTTTCCATTTTTATCTGTAGAATATGGTAATCCATCTTCTATTTATGGTTTGGGTAGAAGAGCTAAAAAAGCAATAGAAGAAGCAAGAAGAAGAGTGGCAAGTTTATTAAGATGTAAATCAAATGAGATAATATTTACGAGTTGTGGATCAGAAAGTGACAATATGGCATTAAAAGGAATGGCAATGTTACAAAAAAGTATTAATTCAGGAAAAAATCATATAATAACTTCAAAGATTGAGCATCCAGCAATATTAAATACATGTCATAGCTTGGAAAAACAAGGTTTTGAGGTTACTTATTTAGATGTAGATGAAAATGGTTTTGTGAATTTAGAAACATTAATGAATTCTATTTCAGATAAAACATTTTTAATAAGTATTATGTATGCAAATAATGAAATAGGAACTATAGAACCTATTCACAAAATTTCAAAAATAGCAAAATCTCATGGCATTGTATTTCATACAGATGCTGTTCAAGCAGTTGGAAATGTTGATATAGATGTAAAAAAACTGGGAATAGATATGCTTTCTTTATCAGGACATAAATTATATGCACCAAAAGGTATAGGAGCCTTATATGTTAGAGAAGGGATAGAATTAGAAAAGTTTCTAGATGGTGGACACCAAGAAAAAGATAAAAGGGCAGGAACAGAAAATGTTGCAGAAATTGTAGCATTAGGTAAAGCATGTGAATTAGCAGAAAAAAATTTAGATGAATATATTCTAAAACTAAAAAGTTTTAGAGATTATTTTTTTAATCAGATAACACAAAAATTTAAAAATATTCACATAAATGGAGATTTGGAGAAAAGATTACCAGGAAATTGTAATATTTGTTTTGAAGGAATAGAATCAAGCGAACTATTACTTAAACTTGATGC
Source organism: uncultured Clostridia bacterium (assembly GCA_944388015.1). Classification (GTDB taxonomy): domain Bacteria; phylum Bacillota; class Clostridia; order TANB77; family CAG-508; genus CAG-269. Next base: position 19,595 of record CALXHD010000010.1, read on the forward strand.
AGTTGGAATCTGTGCTTCAGGAGGTTCTGCCTGTTCATCAGGTGATTCGGCTCCTTCACATGTTTTGTCTGCAATTGGTGTACCAAATAAATTGGCTAAGGGAGCCTTAAGAATTAGTTTTGGAGATTTTAATACTATGGAAGATGTAGAATTTTTGGTTTCTGCTATAGAAGATATAATTAATAATCATAATTAATTTTTTAAAAGAATTATATATTATATTTCATAAATTTAAGAATTAACTATTGAAAATTAAATAAAAAAATAGTAAACTATATTAAAGAAAATACCTAATAAGGGGTGAGCAAAAGATGAAAGATAAAGGAATTACTTTAATATCACTTGTTATAACAATAATTGTAATGCTTATTTTATCTGCTACTGTTACTGTAAATGTAAAGCAGGGGACAGAAATTGGAGATGTATCAGAGTTAAAAACAGATATTACAAATTTAAAGAAAAAGGTAGAAAATTTTTATAAAGAATATGGTGAGATTCCTGCAGAAATTGAGTATACAAATATATCAAAATTATCAAATGTACTAAATACTACAGAAAAAGAAAGTGATAGTATATTTTATGTAATAGATTTACAAGCTATGAAGGGAATTAGTTTAAACTATGGTAGAGATTATGAAAATATAAAAAATAATCCAACACATCCTGTAAGTGATTATGAAGATTTATATATAATTAATAACAAGACTCATAATATATTTTATGTGGCAGGAGTAAGAAGTTCTGATACAATATATTATACAACATACACTGAAGCAGAGGAGGTACCAAATATATAAGGAGTAATGGTAATAATTTTTACCGTTGTGAATGTAATGAATAAGAAGACAACTTCTTATTTTTTTTATTGAATAGGAAAAATCAAGTTTTTCCTATTCAATAAAAAATAAAATTGCACAGAAAAATTGCTATGCAATTTTTCGCGTCGACAAATCTTTACGCTTCTTCGAGAACTTAAATATATATAGTTAAATCGGAAAAGTAGAGAAAAGTTCTCGCGAAGCGAGATTTGTCCTCTATTAGGAAAATCATACTAACTTTCCTAATAGATAAAAAACATTACACACAATTTTGACTTACGTAAAATTGGTACACGAACAAATACGCGGACTTTAAAATGTCAAAAAAAGACAAACTGTAAAAAAGTCCGCTTTTGTTCTGTCAAATGCATTGACTTTTGGGCAAATTCGTTATATTATATTACTATAAAATTTTAGCATTTATAAATCCTAAGGAGGAGAGTTATGGGAGAAGTAATAGTAATAACATCTGGTAAGGGTGGAGTAGGAAAAACAACAACAACCGCAAATTTAGGAGCAAGTTTAGCAGTAGAAGGTAAAAAAGTAGTACTAGTAGATACAGATATAGGTTTAAGAAACCTTGATGTTGTAATGGGACTTGAAAATAGAATAGTATATGATATTGTAGATGTTGTTGAAAAAAAATGTAAACTAAGACAAGCATTAATAAAAGATAAAAGATTTAAAGAATTATACCTATTACCAGCAGCCCAAACAAGAGATAAAAGCGCAGTAAATGAGGAACAAATGATAGAATTAACAAGCAAGCTAAAGGAAGAATTTGACTATATTTTAATAGACTGTCCTGCAGGAATAGAACAAGGATTCAAAAATGCAATTGCAGGAGCAGATAGAGCTATTGTAGTAACTACAGCAGAAATCTCTGCAATACGTGATGCTGATAGAATTATAGGACTTTTAGAATCTTCAGAAATAAAAAATCCGGAACTTGTAATAAATAGAATAAGACCTAATATGGTAAAAAAAGGCGAAATGATGGATGTTGATGATATTGTAGATTTATTGTCAATAGACTTAATAGGTGTTGTTCCAGATGATGAGTACATAATAACACAGACAAATAAAGGAGAGCCAGTTATACAAAATAGAAAGGCTCCATCAGGAAAGGCATATATGGAAATTGCAAAAAGAGTTTTAGGAGAAAAAATAGAAGTAACAATACCAGGAAGAGAAAAAGGACTTTGGCAAAGGATAAAAAGTATATTCATAAGGTAAGGAATAATGTAACATACTAATAGTGGAGGGAGAAAATACGAATGTTTGAAAACATAATAAGATTTTTTAAAAGGACAGTAAAAAAGGAACAGAGTAAAGATGATGCCAGCTCAAAAAGTACTGCAAAAGAAAGATTACATCTAGTATTAATGCAAGATAGGGCAAATGTTTCTGCAGACTTTTTAGAATTAATGAAACAAGAAATAATTGAAGTGATAAAAAAATATATTGAAGTTGATGAAAGTGCCATAGATGTAAGGCTTACAAATAAAGAAAATGAAGATGGTACAAATGGAGCACCAGCTTTATATGCAAACATTCCAATTCTGAATATAAAAAATGATGCAAGAAAAATTGATAAAAAAGATGTTGAGGAACATAAGAATAAACAAAATGATGAAGAAAAACATGAGGAGATTGATGCTGAAGAAGATAATATAGAACAAGATGATGAAATTAAAGAAGAGGAAAAGCAAGATAAAGAAGATAAAAAAGAAGAATTAGAAGAAATAGTTATAGAAGATACAAAAGAAAATAAAGAAACAAAAATTTAGTGAGACACAAATAAAGAATAAAAAAGAAAAGAGAGTTTTAATATAATGAGGAAAAAAGAACTAAAAAATGTGGATTGGGTAGTTTTAATAATAGTTATTATATTATCAATAATAGGTTTGGTAGCTCTATTTTCGGCTACTCAAAATACAGAATTTGATGAATTTAAAAAACAGATAGGATGGCTTGGAATCAGTTTAGTAATAATGCTAATATTTATGCTGATAGATTATGAAACCCTTATTAGGCTATCCCCGATTTTTTATGGGGGATTTATACTGTTATTAATTGCAGTATTGTTTACAGAGCCTATAAATGGTGCTAGCAGTTGGTTTAATATAGGTGGATTCTCGTTTCAACCAGGTGAATTTGCAAAGCCATTTGTCATATTGTTTTTAGCAATGATAATAATAAAAATACAAACTAGAGGAAAATATGAAATAAATAAACCACTAAAATTATTAATAATTATGGTAGCACTTGCGGTTCCAGTTTTACTTATTATAAAACAACCAGATTATGGAACAGCTTTGGCATATATAGTTGCAACAGCATTGATGCTATTATCTGCTGGAATAGATAAGAGATATATAATAGGAGTAATACTATTAATAGCTGTATCAATACCCATATTATATAATTTTGTATTACCAGAACATGCAAAAGAAAGAATAGATATCTTTTTACATCCTGAATCTGACCCAAGAGGAGCAGGGTATAATATAATCCAATCTAAACTTGCAATAGGTGCAGGAGGACTAACTGGAATGGGCTTATTAAAAGGAAATCAGACACAGCTTGGATTTTTATATCCAAAGACTACAGATTTTATATATGCAGTTATAGGAGAAGAAATGGGATTTATAGTTGCAGGAACTATAATTATACTCTATGTAGTTTTAATTACAAGACTATTTTATATAGCAAAGACTTCAAAAGATAGTAGTGGTATGTTAATAGTTTCTGGAATAGCAGGTGTATTTATTTTTCATATAGTTGAAAATATAGGTATGGTAATGGGTTTATTGCCTATAACAGGAGTACCACTTCCATTTATAAGTTATGGAGGAAGCTCAATGATTACAAACTATATAATGATAGGAATAATATTAAATATTAGTGGAAAAAGACAAAAAAGTATATTTGTAAAATAAGGAGGAGTAAAAATAAGCACTAAAACACTTAAAATATGCTCCTTTTTAGTGTTTATTTTAGGTAACATGTATTTAAAAAAAATCAAAATAGGAAATCTAGAAATTAAAAATAATCTTTTCTTAGCTCCAATGGCAGGAATTACAGATAAGTCCTATAGAACTATATGTAGAGAAATGGGAGCTGGCTTAGTATATACAGAAATGATAAGCAGTAGAGCTGTTTTTCATGATGATAGTAAAACCAAACTTTTGATGGATACAGAAGGGGAAGAAAGACCAATTGCTTTTCAGATATTTGGTAGTGAAGAAGAGAGTATGGCATATACTGCTAGATATCTAGATGATAAGGCAGATATAATTGATATTAATATGGGGTGTCCTGCACCTAAAGTTGTAAAAAATGGTGATGGGAGTAAATTATTATTAGATATAAAAAAAGCAGAAAAAATAATAGATGCAGTTGTAAAAAATACTAAAAAACCAGTAACTTTAAAAATAAGAAAAGGATGGGACACAAATAATATAGTTGCAGTGGAGTTTGCACAAATGGCGGAAAATAGAGGTATATCTGCAATAACAATTCATGGAAGAACAAGGTCAGAATTTTATACTGGAAAAGCAGACTTGGAGATTATAAAAAAAGTGAAACAATCTGTTAAAATACCTGTGATAGGAAATGGTGATGTATTAGATGAAGAAACTGCATATAATATGTTTGAAAAAACAGGTGTGGATGGCATAATGATAGGAAGAGGAACATTTGGAAATCCATGGATATTTAAAAAGATAATACATTATTTAAAAACAGGGGAAAAGTTACCTGATATAACAATAACAGAAAAACTAGAGATGATAAAAAAACATGTTATGTTAGAATTGAAAGAAAAACCTGAATTAGTAGCAATAAGAGAACTAAGAAAACCAATAGCTTGGTATACTAAAGGTCTAAAAAATTCTAGTGAATTTAGGGATAAAATAAATAAAATAGAGAATAAAGAAGAATTATTAAATGAAATAGAAACATATTTTATGTTACAAGAATAAATTGGTAAGTATGGCTTTCCTAATATAGAACAAATCGGAAATCCTTATAAATTGCAATAACTTTAACTTTTTCTAATAGATACAAACAGAGCCAAAGGTTAATACCTTGGCTCTTGTTTCGGTATTCAAATTTCTTGCCTTCTTAACCTAATAGTAAGATTAGAGAAGGTTTCGCAGGAATCTCCATTATCATATAATGTCCCTGTGAATGGTATTTCGGCAGAGAGAAAAGCTTCTTTTCCACCTTTATTTTCATATGGGGGTAAAGTACCTTTAATTAAATCTAATGAGTACTTATACCCATGATTTGGAAAGTTTAATTCCTGGAGAGAAATTATTTTGGCCTCTCCCACATTATAAGCCTTTTTAAAATCCACCATACAATTCTTGTATAAGAACTTTTTAAATTCTTTAGGTGGTTTGCCAGGTGAAAAAGATATTTTACTTGTTGAAAAGTTCACGGTATAGTAACCTCTGTTAAAGGTTACATACATAATGTAACTGACATATGGCCTCCAACTTAACCGAACTTTCATAAAAAATCCTCCTTTTTTGAATACTTTATATAGTTTTATGAAAAGAGTATAGCATATATTTACATAAAAATCAACAATGAATAAAATTTTGTATAAAGAATATTATTTAAAAGAATATATTTTTACTTAATTATAATTTTATGAGTAAGTTTGCTATAACAAAAAGGGGGAGATAATTTTGAAACAGAAAGAAAGAAAATCTACAAAGGTAGTAAAAATTATAGTTATTTTAGTTTTAGGAATAGTTTGTGTATCTCTATTATAGAAAAATTTATTTAAAAATCAGACTAAAAATTTGAAAATTGGAAATAATAATACTAGTCAAGAGATAA